>JBHEMB010000069.1:0-4245 GCA_046262855.1 Mycobacteriales bacterium
AGCCGAGCGGCTCGCGCAGGGCGGCAAGATGAGCATGACCATGAAGGTCGACCTGCAGACCCTCGTGCGCGAGGGCGAGCGGGCCAAGCAGCACATGCTCGAGGCCAACCTGCGCCTGGTCGTCTCGGTCGCGAAGAAGTAAGCCGGCCGCGCGATGGGTCTCACCGACCTCCTCCAGGAGGGCAACCTCGGCCTGATCCGCGCCGTCGAGAAGTTCGACTACACCAAGGGCTTCAAGTTCTCGACGTACGCGACCTGGTGGATCCGGCAGGCGCTCACGCGCGCCATGGCGGACCAGGCGCGGACCATCCGGCTGCCCGTGCACATGGTCGAGCAGGTCAACAAGATCCGCCGGGTCGAGCGTGACCTCGTCGTGCAGCTGGGTCGCAAGCCCACGGCCGCCGAGATCGCCGTCGAGGTCGACCTGACGCCCGAGCGGGTGGAGGAGATCCGGTCCTACAACCGCGATCCCGCCTCCCTGGACGCCCTCATCGGCGAGGACAGCGACGCCAGCCTCGGTGACTTCATCGAGGACGAGCACGCCGTCATGCCCGGCGAGGCAGCGGCGTTTCTCCTCATGCGCGAGGAGCTGTCCGCCGTGCTCGCGTCCCTCACGGACCGGGAGCGGCGCGTCATGGAGATGCGCTACGGCCTGGTCGACGGGCAGCCGCGCACGCTGGACGACATCGGCAAGGACTTCAACCTCACCCGCGAGCGGATCCGCCAGATCGAGGGCAAGACGCTGTCGAAGCTGCGCCACCCGAGCCGTTCAGCGTCGCTGCGCGACTACCTCGACGACTGACGCCACGTCGGGCAGGCGGGCACGGATCGGCCGCCACTAACCTGGAACGCGTGCTTCGCGTGCTCTGCTCGGCCCGGTGGCTGTGGCGGCATGTCCTGCTCGTGGTCGCGCTGGGCATCTGCTACGTCTTCGGGCGCTGGCAGCTCGGCCGCGCCGTCGACCGGCACTCGGTGCTGAACTGGTCCTACGCGATCGAGTGGGCGCTGTTCGGGCTGTTCGCGCTGGTCTGCTGGGGCTGGTACCTCCGCGACGACCTGCGCGGCGGTGCTGAGCCGGAGGAGCGCGCCGAGCCCGTCTACCTCCCGCAGGCGGTGCCCGTCACTGACGACGAGGACCCCGAGCTCGCCGAGTACAACCGCTACCTGGCGTCGTTGAACAAGAAAGAGGATGCGTGACCCAGCTCCAGCACGAGACGAGGGCCGGTGCCGACCGGCACCTCACCAGCTACCGGGTGATGGCCAACATCGTCGGTGTCGGTCTGGTGCTGCTGTTCGCGAGCCTGCCGTACCGGTACTGGACGCCCAGCTACCACAAGCAGCCGACGGCGGCGATCGGCTTCCTGCACGGGATCCTCTACATGGTGCTGCTCGTGAGCATCGCCAACCTCGCGTTCCGCCGGCGCTTCCCGATCCACTGGATCGTCTACGTCGCGCTGGCGGGCACGATCCCGTTCCTGTCCTTCGTCGCCGAGCGTGCCGTCACCGCCCGGGTCAGGGACGGCCGGCTGTAGCCGCTAGAACGCAGCGGTGCCGTTCGGGGTGCCGAGCCCGGTCGGTCCGTCGTACCCGGTGAGGGCAGTGCACAGGTATGCCCCGGCGGTCTGCTTGCCGTGGACGCAGCGGCCGTTGCTGCCGCTGGTCACGTCGAACAGCGCGCTGGGGTTGGCGTAGGCGATCGACGCCGGTGTGCCCGAGGTGTTGCCCGACAGCGCGTAGACCGCACCGATGATCGGGGCCGCGACCAACGTTCCGCCGAAGACGTACCAGTCGGCACCGCCCGACGACCCGTAGCTGTCGTAAACCGCCACGCCGGGGCTCGGGTCAGCCACGGCGGAGACGTCGGCGACGGAACGGCGGCTGCAGCTGGTGTCCACCTGCCAGGTCGGCTTGCTGATGTAGGCCGAGCAGCCGGAGCCCGCGCCGGACCAGGCCGTCTCCGTCCAGCCGCGTGCCGTGCTGCTGCGCCTGAGGCTGGTGCCGCCTACGGCCGTCACGGTGTTGAACGCCGCGGGCGCCTGCACGCCGTACCCGCTGTCACCGGAGCTGACGGTGATCGCGATGCCCGGGTGGTTGTACGCCGACTGCAGGGTGGTCTCGCTGCTGAACTCCCTGCCGCCGTAGGAGTTCGAGATGACAGTGGCCTTCGTGGCGGCCGTGTTGACGGCCGTCGCGAGGTCGTTGAAGGAGGCCGAGTTGGCGCCGACGTACACGATCTGGCAGCTGGGGCAGATCGCCGAGACCATCTCGAGGTCGAGCATCTCCTCCTGCCCCCAGCCCACGTCCGCGCTGGGCAGCGTGCTGCCGCCGTTCTGGTTGTACTGCGTGAACTGGCCGGCCGTCAGAGCAGGCAGTCCCGTGTCCGCGCGGTAGGCGGCGAGGTCTGCGGCGGCGTTCGGATGCGCGTAGGCGTCGACGATCGCGACGGTGGCTGCGCTGTCGCCCGTCAGGTTGTAGGCGGCGCGCAGGTCGGCGCTGACGTACCCGCTGCTGCGCGTGACCGTGGCGGCGGGCTTCGCGCCCTTGGTGCGCACCTTCGCGTGACAGGCCGCGGCACCGGCCGGCGCCTGGGCGCACACCTGCTTCTCCCCGGTCTCGCCGTCGGCGGATGCCGTGCTGCTGATCGCGGGCAGTCCCAGCAGGGACGTGGCCGCCACTGCCACGAGAACGGTTCTGCGCATCAGTCCTTCTCTCACCGGCGAGGGTGAGCGGAGCGTGGCACTTCCCGGTCTCGCCGTCACTAGCGCGACAGGAGAGTCACCTGCTCGGCAGGAATGACCAGGTGGTTGGCGAAACGTGACCACAACACCCGATCGGTCCGGAAGGCCCCCCGTGCGCGCACGTCCCCTGCTGTTCGCCGCTGCGTTCATCGCGGCCGCCCTGGCCGTTCCCGCGCATGCCGCGCCGACGACCTTGTCCGACGTCACCATCACTGCCTCCGACGGCGTCCACCTGGTCGGCGACGTGCACCTGCCCTCGGCGACCGGCCGGTTCCCGGCCATCGTGGACATGGAGCCCTACGGCCGCTCGTCGGCGACGACGTACGTCGCCAACGGGTACGCCCACGTCAACACCGACGTCCGCGGCAGCGGCAAGTCGGGCGGCGCGCTGTGCCTGCTCTGCGATCGCGAGCAGCAGGACGTCTACGACGTCGTCGAGTGGGTCGCCCACCAGCCCTGGAGCAACGGCAAGGTCGTCCTGTACGGCTACTCCTACTCCGCGATCACGTCGCTGCTCGGCGCGGCGAAGCAGCCGCCGCACCTCACGACCGTCGTCGTCGGGCACCCGCCGACCGACCCCTACCGCGACGTGCTGTGGCACAACGGCCTCTACGACCAGGGCTTCGCGCAGCAGTGGTTCGCCGGCCAGACCGGCACCCAGGCGCTGGGCCTCGGGGTGCAGCCGCAGTACGTCGACCGCAAGGACCAGCTGTTCGCCTTCGAGACCAGGTACAACGACCTCGACGGGCCGCTGTACGACGAGCGGTCGGTGCTCACGAAGGTCTCGCGGATCCGGGTGCCGGTCTACGTCTTCACCGGCTGGAACGACATGTACAGCCGTGGCGACCTGCGCTTCATCGACGCCTTCAGGGGGCCCGCCCAGCTCTGGATCGACGCCTCCACGCATCACGGCACCGGGAACTTCGGTGAGGTAGGAGCCCCGTACGGCGGTGGGCTCACCGACCCGTCGCCCACCCTGTCCGCGACGCCGCCCGCGGGACAGGTCCGCCGCTGGCTCGACCACTACGTCAAGGGCATCCGCAACGGCGTCGAGAAGCAGCCGCGGGTGACCTTCTTCGACAAGGGCTCGCGGACGTGGAGCACCGCACCCTCCTGGCGCGCGGCCTCCCGGGGACTCACCCGGCTGTTGCTGTCCGGGGCCAGGAGCGGCTCTGCCCGGTCGCTGAACGACGGCTCGCTGTCGACGCGTGCGCCGCGAGGCCGGGATGCCTACCAGGACTCCTACGCCTACGACCCGACGACCGGCGCGTCGACCCCGATGGGCGTGGAGGGGCCGGACGGTTTCGCCCCCTACGTGCACACCGACCAGCGGGTCGACGACGCGCGCGGGCTGGCCTACACGACGCCCGTGCTGTCGAAGCCGTTGCGGCTCGCCGGCCCGGCCGAGCTGCGCTTCTGGGCCATCACGGAAGCGGCTGACATGGCGTGGGTCGTGCGGCTCACCGACGTCGCTCCCGACGGCTCCGAGGTGCCGGTCACCCAGGGC
>JBHEMB010000070.1:0-6756 GCA_046262855.1 Mycobacteriales bacterium
CTTGATGGGGTTCCAGACCGAGGGCGCCGGCGCGATGCCGGCGAGCAGCGACGCGCGCGCCAGTGCGAGCAGCCGGTCGCGCTTGCCGCTGGCCTTGTTGAGGTCGAGGTCCTTCACGGGGACCCCGAAGTAGTACTTCGAGGCCGCCTGCACGCCGTACAGGCCGTTGCCGAGGTAGAGGGCGTTGAGGTAGTCGGTGATGATCTGCTGCTTCGACAGCCGCTGCTCGAGCCGGTACGCGAGTGCCGCCTCGCGGATCTTGCGCAGCGCGGTCCGCTCGTTGCCGACGTAGGCGTTCTTCACGTACTGCTGGGTCAGCGTCGAGCCGCCCTGGGTGCTGCCGCCGGTCAGGTCGCGGAACACGGCGCGCACGGTCGCCAGCGGGTCGACGCCGTTGTGCTTGAGGAAGCGCTCGTCCTCGGCGCTGATGATCGCCTGCCGCATCACATCGGGGATGTCGGCGGCCTTGACCTCCTCGCGCTTCTCGGGCGGCGCGATCGTGGCGAACTGCCGGCCGTCGGCAGCGAGCAGCAGCGCGCTGGCGGGCGGCGGCGCGACCGCGAGGTTGATGGGAGCGGCCAGCAGCCCCCCAATGAAGGTGCCGATGCCCACGACCAGGGCGAGCACGCCGACCAGCAGACCTCGGGCGACGAGCCGGGTACGACGGCGGCGCCGTCGCCGCTTCGCCGCGCCATGCCGGGCAACAGGGCGCGCTGTCGCTGGACCTGGAGCGACCATGAGTGCAGGGTACGTGCTGCACCTGGGCCTCCCGCCCGGGCGCCTCGGGGGGAATCCATGCAGGAGCAGCGGAACATCCGAGTGCTGGTGGTCGACGACACCGAGCACGTGCGCACGGTGGTTGCCGAGATGCTCCGCCTGGACGGCTTCGACGTGGTCGGCACCGCTGCCGATGGCGAGTCCGCGCTCTCCGTGGCGGCCGACACGGACCCCCACGTCGTGGTCATGGACCTCCAGATGCCTGGCATCGACGGGCTCGAGGCGACTCGGCGGCTGCGGACGCAGCGGCCGGGTCAGCAGGTGGTGCTCTACACCGCGTACGTCGACGCCGACATTGAGGCACAGGCAAAGCAGGCGGGCGCCGCGCTGTGCCTGGGCAAGGTGGAGGGCCTGCCGCGCCTGGAGCGGGAGCTGGTGCGTCTCACCCTCGCCGTCACACGGGGCTCCTCCTGACACTCAGGACAGGGTCCTGACGTGCCGATGCACCTATGACCGGAAGTTGACAGTCGTGCGGGGTTTCGCCCCCTACGATGTTTGGAGCACGCTGCTGGACGCGGCAGGGTGGATCGGAGCTGCATGCGCGGGACACAGCGGTGCCACGCGGGTTCGCAGGGGGGATGCCCCTTTACCGCGGCCCGCGGCGGACAGGCACGCTCGTGAGCCGTCCGGAGCGCGAGCTCTCGCTGCTGCGCGCTGCCTGCGCCGAGGCCCGCGGCGAGCAGGTGGAGCGTGCGGCGCGCGCAGCTCACACGGCTGCCGACCCGTTCGACCGGGCGGCCCATCACCACGCGGTCGCCTCGACGGCCCGGGTCCCTGCCGTCGTACCGGCTCCTGCCCCGGCTGAGCACGACGCACCGCTGGCCGCCCCTGAGGGTGAGACCGCCGTCGCGATGAGCCTGGTCGAGCGTGCCCAGTCGGGTGACGCCGAGGCGTTCGGGGAGCTCTACGACCGGTACGTCGACCAGGTCTACCGCTACATCGCCTACCGGGTGGGCTCCACGCAGCTGGCCGAGGACCTCACGAGCGAGACCTTCCTGCGAGCCCTGCGCCGGATCGGGTCGTTCACGTGGCAGGGCCGCGACGTCGGCGCGTGGTTCGTGACGATCGCGCGCAACCTGATCGCGGACCACTACAAGAGCGGTCGCTACCGCCTGGAGCTCACCACCGACGACGTGAGCGAGTCGTCGTCGGCGCCGACCATCTCCGGTCCGGAGGCGGAGGTCCTCGAGGCGATGCAGAACAAGGTGCTGCTCGAGGCGATCAAGAAGCTCAACGCCGAACAGCAGGAGTGCGTGGTCCTGCGCTTCCTGCAGAGCCTGTCGGTGAGCGAGACCGCGCAGATCATGGGCAAGAACGAGGGTGCGATCAAGGCGCTGCAGTACCGCGCGATCCGGACTCTCGGGCGGCTTCTCCCCGAGGGGGTCGAGCTGTGATGGCCCAACTGGGTTATTTCGGACATCTACCCGTCACCCTTGAGGCACCTGCCTCGTTGCTGATGGTGAGCGGCACCCAGACCGTTCGCTTGCGCATGAGCGTGGAAGGAGACCTGGCATGAACCCGCTGGGGACCCGCGCTCGCGCAGAGGAGCTCGCCTCCCTCCTCGAGGGCGCCGTTGCCGGCCCGGGCAGTCTGACCGCCCCCTACGCCGGTCTCGCCATCCGGCTGCGGGCGCTCGCGCCGACGCTCGACTCGCTCGCGGTCCCGCGTCCTGACTTCCGCGCCGCCCTGCGGCAGCGCCTCGTGGCGGTCGCCACCGTGCAGGCGGCGAACCCGAGTGCTTACGCGGAGCCCATCAGCCGTCCGAGCGCGCTCGACGCGGCAGTCTCCTGGTCGCAGTCGCGCAGCGGCTCACGGGCTCAGTCGCGCAGCGGCTCCTGGGCGCAATCTCGCACTGCACAGCGCCGGATCGGCGTCACCGCCGGCGCCATGGCCTCCGTCGTCGCGCTCACGGGCGTCGGCGTCGCAGCCTCCCGGTCGCTCCCGGGCCAGCCGTTCTACAGCGTCAAGCGGATCTCCGAAAGCATCCAGCTCGACCTCGCCAGCGGCGACACGGCCAAGGGCAGCAAGCACCTCGAGTTCGCCGCGACCCGGCTGCGCGAGGTCAAGGCGCTCGCGCACCACGACGGCTCCCTCTCACTCGGTACCTCGGGCACGCCCGTCGCCGCAGGGGTCGCCTTCGGTGGTTCGCTCGACGGCCGCATCGCCGACGCCCTCGAGGACTTCGACAGCGAGACGAAGGCCGGCACGCGCCTGCTGACCAAGGTCTACCGCGCGACCGGCAAGCCCGCGGCCCTGCGCATCATCACCACCTTCACCGCGCAGCAGAAGACGCGGCTCGCGGCGCTGCTCCCCGTGCTGCCCGCGGCCGTGAAGCCGCAGGCGCAGAGCTCGCTGAAGCTCGTCACGTCCGTAGGCACCGAAGCGACCGACCTGCTGGCGCTCGGCACCTGCGGCGGTGCCTGCTACCCGGGCAACGCCGGCCCGCAGCTGCCGACCGAGCCCGTTCCCGCGCCGGGTGCCACCGCGACGCCGAGCGAGCCCAGCGACAACAACGGCGTCCCGCCGTGCTCGTGCGCGCAGCCCACACCTACGCCCGAGCCGACGAGCGCGCCCTCTCCGACGCCCGAGCCGGAGCCGTCCGACTCCCCGTCGGCTTCGCCGTCGCCGTCCGAGTCCCCGTCGCCGCGACCGTCACGCACGCCGCTGCTGCCGATCCCGCTGCCCTCGCTGCCGGTCCCGATCCCGACTCCGAGCCTGCCGGTGCCGACGCTGCCCGCCACGCTGCCGGATGAGGTCACGAGCGCTCTCCCGACGCTGCCGGCCATCCCCTCGAGCTGACCGCCCCCTCGCCCGGGTCCGCTCTGGTGGACATCGCGCACGCCTCGTCGGGCAGTGGCAAGCGAGCCCTCGACGCCGGCCTCTCGGCTGCGTCCGCTCGGACGAGCAACGCGCGTACGGCGGGCGGGCGCGCCCAAGCCGGATCGCCGGGCCAACCCGTTACGGAGAGTGACAGCCGGCTGCGCCGGTGATCTTGGCCCATGTCCGGAATCGACCCGTCTGGGCTGCGGTTTTCGCTCGCGGCCTGGTCACGCCGGACGAGATCGCGGCACCCCGCTATGGTCACTGCGAGTCAGAAAAGTTCCGAGAAGTGGGGGGAAATGTCCGGTATGCGGCCTAGCGCGTAGAAAATTCTTCCGTGGCGAGCGTCACTGCCCCGAACTCACGTCGTTGTCAGGGCTAAGACGGCACGCCCCAGGTCCAAAAGGCCCGGTTTAAGCGAAACGTCCGCAATGCCGAAGTCGTTTCAAGCAAGCAACATTCCGTGACAAGGGGACTCACATGACCAGCAACGGACGGGTCGCGCGGCTGACCGCCCTGGCCCTCGCCACCGGCACGCTCGTCGCTGCCGGAGCAGGCAGCGCAGGCGCTGCCACGACCTCCAACTCAAAGCTCACCAACCAGATCCAGGGCCTGGGCAACGGCGCCGTCGTGCACCTGCGCGTCGCGCTGCCCGTCGCCCTACCGGGCGTCGGCCAGATCATCGACCAGTACATCTCCACCACGGACGGCACCGTCACGACGGTGACCAACCTCGGTGCGAAGAGCGTCGGGACCATCGGCAAGGGTGCCGTCCCGATCATCTCCGACCTGCTCTCCGGGCAGGCGATCTCCGACCTCGCCGGCAAGCACAGCGACTCGGTCTCCCTGGTGGACCAGGACAACCTCGCGGGCCTCGGCCTCTCGGTGAAGGCGCTCGTCGCCAAGAGCATGGTGAAGGCCCCGAACCTGGACGGCGTCATCTCGCACTCCGAGAGCACCGTCGCATCGGTGAAGCTCGGCACGCTGACGCTGCCGGCCCTGACCAAGGCCGTTGACCCGGTCTCCTCGACCCTCACGGGCGTCCTGGGCACCGTGAACAACACCGCCGACACCGCGACCAGCACCATCTCCGGTGTCGTCAACACGGCCATCGACACGCTGAACGCCGCGACCAACAACGCGGCGGCCCCCGTGGCCGCGCCGGTCAAGGCCGCCGTCGCCACCGTCACCACCGCGCTCGACCAGCTGATCGCCACCATCCAGGCGACGATCACGGGTCTCACCGCGGGCACCGGCCTCGTCGACCTCGGCGTCATGCAGTCCTCGCAGACCATCACCCGCAAGGGCCTCGCGGTCACCTCTGAGGTCAAGAACAGCCTCGCTGGCCTGTCGCTGCTCGGTGGCCTGGTCTCCGTGGACGCCCTCAGCTCGTTCGCCTCCGCGACGGCCGGCGGCAAGCCCGGCACGGCGTCGGTCCAGCACACCCCTGGTGTTCTGACCGTCCACGTCGCCGACGCGCTCACGCTCAAGATCGGCAAGACGATCGAGCTCACCGGCACCCTCGGCGACGCGCTGCCGCCGGCGCTGCAGGACACCGTCAACAGCACGCTGGCCACGGTTCTCGGCCTGCTCCGCGACACGCTGGGCCTGGACTTCCAGCCCGGTACCGCGGTGGAGAGCGTCGCGAAGGACGGCACCTCGGCCGCCACCACGGTGTCCGCTGCCAAGCTCATCCTCAACCCGCCGGTCATCTCGAGCCTCCTGCCCAAGGGCGAGAAGCTCGTGACCGTCGAGCTGGTCGGCGCGCAGGCTGCCGTCGGTGACAAGCTCATCGCCCAGGCCGCCGCTCCGAGCAAGCCGGTTGCGGTCAAGTCGCTGCCCCGCACGGGTGCCAACCTGCCGCTGACGGCCACCCTCGCGACGGGCCTGATGGGCCTGGCGTTCGTGGCTCGCCGCCGCCGCCTCTCGCACAGCGAGTAAGCACCAGCACCTCCGAAGAGGCCCCGCTCCACTGGAGCGGGGCCTCTTCGCATGTCGGTAGCTCTTCGCATGTCGATAGCTCTCGGCCTGTCGATAGCGCTCTCGGCCTGTCGATAGGTTGTGCCGGTGATGTGGAGACGGCGCTCGGACGACGGCGTCACCGCCGTGCTCGCGGGCGCCGCCTCGGCCGCGGCCGCCGAGGTGGAGGCCTCTCTCGCCGTACCGCCTGATCCCACAGCGGCCGCCTTCTTCGACGTCGACAACACCATGATCCGCGGGGCGTCGATCTACTTCTTCGGCAAGGGGATGGCGGGGCGCGGGCTGGTCACCACCGGGGACCTGCTGCGCTTCGGGTGGCAGCAGCTGCGGTTCCGGGTGCGGGGCAAGGAGGACCTGGCCGCCGTCGCGGAGGCGCGGGAGAAGGCGCTCTCGCTGGTGGCGGGCAAGTCGGTGGCCGACATCGTGGCCTACGGCGAGGAGATCTACGACGAGCTGATGGCGGAGCGGATCTGGTCGGGCACCCGCGCGATGGCGCAGGCCCACCTCGACGCCGGCCAGCGGGTCTGGCTGGTCACCGCCACCCCCGTCGAGCTCGCCCGCATCATCGCCAAGCGCCTGGGTCTCACCGGCGCCCTCGGCACGGTCGCGGAGATCGAGGACGGGCTGTACACCGGCCGCCTGGTCGGGGAACCGCTGCACGGCGCCTCGAAGGCGGAGGCGGTCAAGGCACTCGCCGAGCGGGAGGGCCTCGACCTGTCACGCTGCACGGCGTACAGCGACTCCGTCAACGACATCCCCATGCTCTCCGCGGTCGGGCGAGGGGTCGCGATCAACCCGGACACCGGGCTGCGGGAGGCGGCGCGCCAGAACGGCTGGGAGATCCGGGACTTCCGCACCGGCCGCAAGGCGGCGAAGGTCGGCGTCCCGGCCACCGCGGGCACCGGCCTCGCGATCGCGGCCGTGTTCGGTGGCCTCGAGCTGCACCGCCGCCACGTCGCCCGGGGCAAGCCGCTAGCCCGCGCGCTCCGGTCCGTCCGCCGCTGACGTCATGGGCACCAGCCCGCAGTCAGGCTCCGCGGCTATGACGCAAGGGGGCTCCGCGGCTATGACGCAAGGCAGCTAGAAGAAGACGGAGCGGCGCTGCATGAGCAGGGTGTAGAGGGTCGACTGGATGGTCTCGCGGACCTGGTCGGTGAGGTTGAAGACCAGCATCGGGTC
>JBHEMB010000071.1:0-5444 GCA_046262855.1 Mycobacteriales bacterium
TCGCGGCCTTCGCGTTCAGCTCGTCGCCGGTCAGCGCCAGCGCCGCGGTGCGGGCGGCACCGATGAGCCTCGTGAGGCGAGGGACGCCGCCGGCACCGGGCAGGAGTCCGAGCCGGATCTCCGGAAGCGCGAAGCTGGCTCGGTCGGTGACCCAACGCAGGGTGCTGGCCAGCGCGAGTTCGAAGCCGCCGCCCCACGCTTGGCCGTCCACGACTGCGATGACGGGTTGGGGAATCGACTCCATGCGCCGCAGGGCGACGTACCAGGCTCGCGCATCGGGCGGCGCGACCGAGTGCAGCGACGCGACCTCGTCCAGGTCGGCGTGTGCGGCGAAGTAGCCCGGCACGCCGCTAGCCAGCATGACCACGCGCACGTCCGGGTGTGCGCCGATCCTGGCCAACTGCTCATCCAGCTCGAGGAGGATCGCGAAGGTCAGGAAGTTGCGGGGAGGACTCGTCAGGGTGAGCGTGGCGACGCCGCAGTCCTGGTCGACCGTCCACGCCGTCATGCCGAAGCTCCCCGCGCCAGTAGGGGCAAGTGGCAGGGTCTCGCCGGGGTGTGCCAGATCTGCTGATCTGCGACGCGTCCGACACTGTCCGGGCCGAGGGGGCTGCCCGTGTTGAGGTTGCGGTCGACGTGCGGGAGGTTGCCGCTGGCGACGGGGCTTCGGAGCTGGTGACCTACGGGCACCCGGCATGCGATCGGACCGAGATCGACCGCGAGTCTGACAGGCTGGCCGTGTGTTAACGGGACTGCGCCCTCGAAGTCCTCTCGGAACCGGGTGCGGACGATGGCGTCGCACACCAGCACCGACAGGCCACCGGGACCGACATCGGTGCGCGTGGCGGCAACGTCAGTGTCCGGGACGTCACTCATGACGGTGTCGGTGAACGCGGCGAGCAGGCAATGTCCGAGGTCGGCATCGCTGGCGTTCAGCCGGTCAGCCCGATTGAGGATGAGGGCGAGGACGCCGTGGGCTAGCTCCATCAGGAGGGGAGACCGGGCCGCGACGCGCACCCGCGCGTCGTCCGGGAGGGATGGTGAGGGCGTCATGTGCGCACCAGCCCGCCGTCGACGAACAGGGTTTGACCCGTGATGTAGGACGATTCATCGGAGGCCAGCCAGGCAACGGCATTCGCGACGTCTTCCGGGAGACCCCACCGCCGGATGGGGAGGCCGCGGACCGTCGCGTCCCCGATGCGGCGCATCTCTGGTGTTGCTGCCATCTCGGTGTCCGTGAAGCCCGGACACACGCTGTTGACCCGCACGCCGTGCCGTCCCAGCTCCACGGCCAGGGATCTGCTCAGGACCATCAGGCCACCTTTCGATGCGTCGTACGCCGGCTGACCGAAGGCGCCCATGACAGCGATGGAGCTGATGTTGACGACAACGCCCCGCTCAGCCGCGATGAGCGAGGGACACGCGGCTTGCACGATCCAGAACGGTCCTGACAGGTTCACGTCGAGCACGCGGTTCCAGTCGTGACGGCCATGCTCGATGACCGAGGCCCGGTGCTCGATCCCAGCGTTGTTGACCACGAGATCGAGTCCGCCGAGACCGGCAACAGCCTTGGCGACAATGTCGCGGGCCTGGTCGGGATTCGCGACATCGCCAGGAGTGCCGATCGCGCCCTCCATCTCCGCGGCAAGCGTCTCGGCCGCTGTCGCGTCCAGGTCGTTGATGGCGACCCGGACCCCTTCAGACACGAGCCGATGCGCAATCGCCGCGCCTATGCCGCGGCCGGCACCTGTGACGAGGGCGCGTCGGCCGGCCAATCCGGTCAGGCCCATGAGGGCTCGCGATCAACTTGGAGCAGCCGGGCGACGTACACACCACGGCCCAGGGCTCGACCGGTCACGCCGACACCTCATCAGCCGCGTCCAGAACAGCATCCGGTTCGGCAAGGACAAAGTAGTGATCGCGCCCCGTGAGAACCTTTGCGGCACATGTCGGCAACAGGCGCGCCGCGTTGTGCGCAACGACGACAGGCACGTTCTTGTCACGGTCACCGTGGACGGCCACGATCGGACAGGTCGCGCGCTGCCAGTCCAACTCACCGCCCGCATGCAGGTACCGCAGCTCGCGGACCATAGCCCCGCAGCCCTGAGCCGTCGCTCGCCGAAGCTCCTGCGCCATGAGGTGGCCATGGGCTCCCATGACGGCACGGACGCCGTGCCCAGGGGAGACCTTTCCTTGCATACGGCCGAAGGCCGCGGCCGCCGCCCTCAGTGCGACCCCGTAGAAACCCTGCGCGATCCGCGGAGGCGGCGTCGGTCGCCCGGGAGCTGAGGCGCATGGCACGAGGTACACCTTCAGCGAAGCCGTCGCCCATCGGCAGCATCCCGGCCACCAGGACGGCGCCCCGAACCAGATCCGGGCGTAGTACCGCTAGGCCCACCGCCGGTGTTGCTCCACCCGAGATGCCCATCGAAACCACCGGGCCGAGTCCCAGCGCGTCGATGAGCGCGGCAGCGTCAGTTGCTGCGCTGGTAGCCGTCGAGGCGGGGTTCGGACTCGAAGCACCCATGCCTGCGCGCTCGATCGCGATGACCCTCCAGCCGCGGCTGCGGGCCGCTTCATGAAGGAACAGACCGGACAGCAGGCTCCCCGGCGTCCCGTGCTGGAGCATGATCGGCCGGCCGCTCGGCTCTCCATACTCGGCCCACGCCAGTGTCCGGCCGTCATCCAGTTCTAGACGTGCTGCTACGGCGGAAGACTCGCGCGTCATCGGTCGCTGGGTCGAATCGGCTGGTAGACCCGCACTGCGACCGCTGACGTGCGCCCGGGCACGATGGTGTCGCTGAACAGCGAACTCGCGGGCGTCGGTCGGAGGACCTCTCGCGGCGGTTGTAGGGCGTGGCGCTGCTCGGCCGGGACTGCCAGCCCCACCTCGAAAGAGGGCTGCCAACCGAACAGGTCCTGCATGAGAAACGGGAGGGCGAGAGTCACGACAGACCGAGGTCCTTGGAGATGATCTCCTTCATGATCTCGGTCGTTCCACCGTAGATCCTGGAGATACGGGCATCGACGTACAGCTGGGAGATCGGGTACTCCTCCATGTACCCGTAGCCGCCGTGCAGCTGCAGGCAGCCGTCGACGACGCGACCGAGCATCTCGGTGGTCCACCATTTCGCCTTCGCAGCGGCGACGTGCGACAACTCGTCGACTAGCAGCTGCCCCAGGCAGCGGTCGACGTAGGAGGCGCTGACGTCGATCTCGGTCGCCAGTTCCGCCAACCGGTGACGGCTGACCTGGAAGGACCCGATGCTCTGACCGAACGCCTTGCGTTGATCGACATAAGCCAGCGTGTGCCGAAGCGCTTCCTCGGCCATCGTCTGGGCGAACAGGGCGATGCCCATGCGTTCCTGTGCCAGGTTCGCCACGAGGTAGGTGAAGCCCTTCCCCTCCTCGCCCAGCAGGTTCGCGGCGGGGACGCGGACGTCTGTGAACGACAGCTCTGCGGTGTCCTGGCCGTGCTGACCGATCTTGGCGAGATTGCGACCCCGCTCGAAACCAGGCATGCCGCGCTCGAGCACGAGCAGGCTTAGGCCGCCGTGCCGCGACTCGGAGGTCCGGACGGCGGTGACCACGAGGTCGGCGTTGATCCCGTTCGTGATGAACGTCTTTGACCCGTTCACGACGTAGTCGTTGCCGTCGCGTACCGCGGTCGTGCGGATTCCTGCCAGGTCGGAGCCGGCCCCGGGTTCCGTCATTGCGATGGCTGTGATCGCTTCGCCGCTCGCCACCTGCGGCAGCCATCGCTGCGCCTGCTCCGAGGAGCACAGCGACGTCAGGTACGGAACGACGATGTCGTTGTGGAGGCCGATGCCGATACCAACGGCGATGGTGCCGGCGCGTACGATTTCCTGGGTGATGACGGCGTTGAAGCGGAAGTCACGGATGCCCGCGCCACCGAGGTCCTCCGGGATCTCGAAGCCTACGAATCCGTGCTTGCCCGCTTCAAGGAACATCTCTCGCGGCACGATCCCGGCTGCGTTCCACTCGGCGGTGTGCGGTACGGCCTCGCGGTCGAGCCAGCCACGAAAGGACTGGCGGAACGCCTCGTGCTCAGCTCCGAACACCGCGTTCATGTGAGTTCCAACCTCATTGCGATCTCCCTCTGTCAAAAATGCGGTTGGCCGAGGCCGGAGTCGAGTAGCAGCTGCTTGACGGCATCTGCGACAAGCGCAGGCTGGTCCGATCAACCAGAGCTGCTGTTGACGTTGCGAGCTAAATTCGCGTTCCTTGACGCGTTTAGCTCCAGCGGCTGGCCGGGCCAGCACGCGGTCAGGCCCCGCTGCAGACCGTCACTGATCGCGGTAATGTGCGTCTCGCTGGGAAGGACGTCGCACTGGAGTCTCAGACCGGGGTATCCGCGGAGCTGTAGCGACTCCGCTAACCGGGTGGTGCCGCTCACGATACCGCCGCCCGCGAGATGAAACAGCTCGCTTGCCCCCGCCGACATGTAGACGACCGCAGGCAGGTCCTGGTGCTGCGCCGCGAACTCCTCCTCAAGTCTGTGCACCAGCCCGTCGTTGATGGCGAAGGCAGGGCTGTTGAGAATGAATTTGCTGAACGGCTGCTGACGTCGGAACAGCGACTGGCCCACCAGGTTGCCCGCTGCCGAGTCGCCGAACAGACCTTGATCGCCGGCCGTCACGCGGTAGCGGCTCGTGACCAGCTGCTGCACGTCGCGGGTGAGGAAGTCCAAAAAGTCATCAGCACCTCCCACGTGCATCTCTTTGCCCATCGCTGAAAGCACACCGGCAACCCCCTGACGCGACGGCGAGTCCTCCTGCCACGTCGCCGCGCTGAAGTCGTGGGTGCGCCGCTGTACCCAAGTGGCGAAGTCCGTCCCGTCCGGGTAGCCGACGCCGACAACGACGAGCTCATCGATCTCCTGAAGCGCGCCGCGCATCCGGGTCATCTCGCAGAAGGTGCCAAACAGCACGTCCGCATCCAAGACGTACAGCACCGGATACCGAACGCTGGTGTGTCCGTACGACAGCGGCAACGCCACGGAGATCTTGTAGTCCAGACCGCCTGCCGATCTGAGCTGGAAGCACTCGGTGTTCGGCAGGACGAAGGGGAGGGCGTTCAAACGGTCAGCTCCTGTGCGAGATCGAACGGCGGCTCCGCTTGACTGGCGGGGAGGTGGAGGAGATGTCACCGAACAAGTCAGTGACGACATCTCGGAGCAGATGGCCGGCATCTTCCGCCGACTCGCCAAGGGAGACCTCGAGCAGAAGGCCCATGGACGTGGCGTGCACGATCCGCGCGCGGCGGAGCGCCTCGTCCGGCGGCAGACCGGCAGCCGCGGCCAGCGTGGCAAAGTGCCGCACCGGCTGCCGCAGCGTCTCGACTGTGTCCGGGTAGTCCTGGGGGTCGTTCGCCGCCGCCGCCATCAGCGTCCAGAACGCCTGCCCGCGCTGGCGCTGCGCGCC
>JBHEMB010000072.1:0-2682 GCA_046262855.1 Mycobacteriales bacterium
AGCGACTTCCGCTCGGCCCAGGAGCTGCACGAGGAGCTACGCAAGCGCGGCCAGGGCATCGGCCTCACCACCGTCTACCGCACCCTGCAGTCACTCGCCGACGCCGGCGAGATCGACGTCCTCCGCACCGACAGCGGCGAAGCCGTCTACCGCCGCTGCTCCGAGCACCACCACCATCACCTGGTCTGCCGCGTCTGCGGCCGCACCGTGGAGGTGGAAGGGCCCGCGGTGGAGCGCTGGGCCGAACGAGTGGCCGCGGAGAACGGCTTCTCCGCGGTGAGCCACACCGTCGAGGTCTTCGGCACCTGCGCCGGCTGCGCGGGCTAGCGACCACGATCTTCCGCCGCCCACGGCTGACTTGCCCTTATGGGCAACGTCGTCACTCTCGCGGGCAATATCGGCGGCCAAGGCTGGCGCCCAGCGGTTGTCGCGTGCTTCATTCCGTATTGCCAGCGCTGGAGAGGTATGACATGCATGCCGAGAAGCTCAGGGACGACGGGTCGGTGGCCGTCATGCCCGTGCGTCGCAACTCCGCTGCTGGGCCTGGCATGGCCGGTCGATTCACATTGGCACCCGGAATACGTTCCGCGCAGCAACTCCAGGCGCTGGCCGGCAATCGTGCGGTGTTCACAATGCTTTCCGCGCAGAGCCCGGTACAGCGGTGTGGGACCAGTACCGACTGTGGGTGTGCCACCGCGCGGAAACCGGCCGAACTCGACGACGAGCAGCAGCCGGATGCGGGGAAGCAACTCACGCCCGAGCCGGTTCAACGACTCATCGATGACGACGCCGTGGGCCGCGAGAAAGCGGCTCCAGACATCCCGAAGGAACAACCGCGTTACCTCGGTCCGCACGTCCTGAATCGATCCGTTCAGCGCACCACTCTGTCTTCTCCGTGCCTTGCCCCCGACTCGGATCTCCAAGGCTGTCTCGACGACAGAACCCGGCTCACCGTGGGAGGAATCGGCAAGCCGGGCACGCGGAAGGTCGAGCGCGGCGATGCGGTGCGGAAAGTCCAACAGGCCCTCATTGATCTGGGTTTCCTGACCGGAAGCGCCTCTGGCAACTACGACCAGGACACCTGGAACGCCGTCTTGGCTTTCAAGCGAGCAAAGCATCTCGGCTTCGAGAACCTGGGTGACGTCGGGCCCGGGACGGTGGGTTGTCTCAACAGTCTCTTCGCCTGCCCCTGCCCACGGCCGGCCGCGGGCTCGTCGTCGGGCTGCGCGCCACTTCCGGGCCCGGGACCGTCCTGTTGCCCGGCCTGTGCACCCAGCCGGCGCAGAACACCGCCACCGGTGATCAAACCGGGCGCCCGCACACCCTGCGAGCGG
Organism: Mycobacteriales bacterium; assembly: GCA_046262855.1. Lineage (GTDB taxonomy): Bacteria > Actinomycetota > Actinomycetes > Mycobacteriales > SCTD01 > RYN-111. The sequence continues at coordinate 1,335 of JBHEMB010000072.1, forward strand.
AACTGTTTCTTCGACTTCCAACGGTGCCTGAATCTGTCCGAAAATCCCCAGGCCTGCCTGGCGACTTTCGGTGGTTGCCGGCGCGGATGCGCGGGATCCCGATCCGCCTTCGAGGTCTGCGTGCGGCTCCTGCAGCCGCCCGTCGAAGTCTCCGGCTGCAATCATGCCTATGTCGAGACTCCCACCAGGCGCTACGCCATCATCACGCCCTGCACGGGTCGATTGTCGTTCGCCTCGCCTTCCGGTGGCATCGCGTTGAAGACGGACCGCTCTCCCGACCCGTGCGCACGACGGCCGACCTGCATTGACTGCATCCCGAAGCCGGGTGTCACCGACCTGGAGAGCTGTTTCGCGGCGCAGTTCGGCGCCTATGCCGCGCCGAGCCTGCACAAGCTCCTCGGACCAAACAGCAACACCTTCGCAGGCACCCTGGCCAGGGCATGCTGTGCCAACATGGCCGTTCTGCCGCCCGCATTCGGCTGTGTGCCGGGGTGGGATGATCCACCGGCTCCCAGTCGCGCCAGCACCACCTGCCCGTCCGGTCCCCCAGCCTGCTAGTGGTCATGCTCGGCGAGTTCGACCTGCCAGCCCGCGAGCTCGACGCTCGGGCCAGCTCCGACGCAACTCCAGGCAGAACCACGAGGGACCGTCGTCGTGCCGGCGGAGAAGGCCGGCACGACGACGTATGTTGCTGAGACGGTAGTTAGCCGACTGCCCTTGGCAGGCTGTTGCCGGCGATCACCTTGGCGTACCAGAAGGCGCTCTGCTTCGGGGTCCGGCGCTGGGAGGCGAAGTCGACGTGCACGATGCCGAACCGCTTCGCGTAGCCCTCGGCCCACTCGAAGTTGTCCAAAAGGGACCAGTAGAAGTAGCCGCGCAGGTCGACGCCGTGCTCGATCGCGGTGTGTGCGGCCTGCAGGTGCGCGTCCAGGAAGGCGATCCGCTCCTTGTCCCGGATGTGCCCGTCGGCGTCGATCACGTCCCGGTAGGCGGCGCCATTCTCGGTGATGTGCAAGGGAATCGGCGGATACTCCCGGTGCATCCGGACCAGCACGTCGACCAGTCCGGGGGGCTGCACCTCCCAGCCGCTGTCCGTTCGGGGCAGGCCGAGAGACAGGAAGCCGACGTCCTCGGAGCCCACCCATTCCGACGGGCCGGTCGGCGTCTCGGTCGGTGAGCCGGTCACGGTGTGCGCCCGGTAGTAGTTGACCCCGAGCAGGTCCAGCGGGGCGGAGATGATCGCCAGATCACCGTCCCGGATGTGGTCGGTGAAGCCGAACCGGGCGACGTCCTCGATGACATCGGCCGGGTATTGGCCGCGCAGCACGGGATCCAGGAATATCCGGTT
>JBHEMB010000073.1:0-21762 GCA_046262855.1 Mycobacteriales bacterium
GTCGCACATCCCCGAGCACGCCGAGCTCGCCTGGGTGCTGTCGTGCCTCACGGGCTTCGGTGAGGCCTCACGCATGACCCAGTTCAAGGAGAAGGGCGGGGGGAACGTCGAGCTGTTCAACTACCCCATCCTGCAGGCCGCCGACATCCTGCTCTACCAGGCGAACGCCGTCCCCGTGGGCGAGGACCAGCGCCAGCACCTGGAGCTGACCCGCGACCTCGGCCAGCGGTTCAACAACCGGTACGGCGAGACGTTCACCGTGCCCGACCCGTACGTCCAGAAGTCGGCGGAGCGCATCAAGGACCTGCAGGACCCGACCGCGAAGATGAGCACCAGCAAGGGCGGCCCGGGCGTGCTCTGGGTGGTCGAGGACGACAAGCAGACGCTGAAGAAGATCAAGAGCGCTGTGACCGACACCGGGCGTGAGGTGACGTACGACGTGGCGGCGAAGCCCGGGATCTCGAACCTGCTCACGATCCTGTCGGTGGCTACGGGGACGCCCGTCGAGGCGCTGGTCTCGGCGTACGAGGGCAAGGGCTACGGAGACTTCAAGGCGGACGTGGCAGCTGCCGTGATCGAGATGTTCGGTCCGGTACGTCGCCGGTTCGACGAGCTCATCGCCGACCCCGGGTACCTGGACAAGGTGCTCCAGGAGGGGGCGGCGACGGCGGGTGAGGTGGCTTCGGCGACGATGGCCTCCGTGAGGGACCGGATCGGGCTGCTGGCGCCGGGCTGATGGCGAGGCGTGACATCGGGGTCGCGATCGGGATCCCCGAGCCGTACACCAGCGAGCTGCAGGGCTGGCGGGAGCGGCTCGGTGACCCCAACGCCGCGCAGATCCCGCCGCACGTCACGCTGCTGCCGCCCACCGCCCTGCGCACCGACGACCTCGGCGTCGTCGAGGAGCACCTCCAGCAGGTGGCACGCCGGCACGAGCCGTTCCTCATGCACCTGCGCGGCACGGGCACCTTCCGGCCCGTCTCCCCGGTCGTGTTCGTCACGCTGGTGCGGGGCATCAGCGAGTGCGAGCTCATCGAGGCGGAGGTCCGCCGCGGCCCGCTGGAGCGCGAGATCGGCTTCCCGTACCACCCGCACGTCACAGTGGCCCACGAGGTCTCAGAGGAGCAGCTGGACAGGGCGTTCGAGGAGCTGGCCAGCTACGACGCGCGGTTCCACGTGTGGGGGTTCACGCTGTTCGAGAAGGGGCGTGACAACGTCTGGCGGCCGCAGCGCGACTTCCCCTTCGACTCCGCGCTGCCCGGTCCCGTGCTTCCACCGGAAGAGCTGGGGTAGACAGCGGTCGTGGTCAAGCCCGGGGAGCTGTTCTCACGCGCGCGTGCGCGCAGTCCGCTGCTCGACCACCTGGTCCGGACCCGGCAGCGCTACCAGGCCGACGGTGGTGACCGGCTCGCCTCCGCGGTCACGTTCTACTGGTTCCTCTCGCTGTTCCCGATCCTGCTCATCGCCGTGTACGTCACGCGGCAGGCGCTCGGTGACGACGCAGGACGCCAGATCACCGACAGCCTCGGGCCCTACCTCGGCGCACCGACCGCCAAGGCGATCGCCAAGGTGGTCCAGGACAACGCCGGGAAGGCCGGCGTCATCGGACTGGCGGGCACGCTGTTCTCTGGGCTGGGCTGGCTCGCCGCGCTGCGGGGGGCGATCCGCACCGTCTGGCACCAGAACGTCACGGCCGGCAACTTCCTGCTCTCCAAGGTGGCGGACGTGGTCGCCCTGGTCGGGCTGTTCGGGGTGATCGCGGCTTCGGTCGTGGTGAGCGGGGCCGAGACGGCGGCGACCAAGAACGTCCTGCACCTGCTCGAGCTGTCCGACACCACGGCGGCCCGGATCGTCACCGGCGTGCTGTCCTACACCCTCGGCGCCCTCATCGACGTCGGTATCTTCGTCTTCCTCTTCCTGCGGCTGGCCAAGGTGAGCTCACCGGTGCGGCAGCTCCTCAAAGGTGCGGTGTTCGGTGCCGTCGGGTTCGAGGTGCTGAAGTTCTTCGGGGCCTTCTACATCGGGCGCACGACGTCCAAGGGCGAGGCGACCTACGGCACCTTCGCCACCGTGGTCGGCCTGCTGCTCTTCCTCAACCTGGTGTGGCGCCTGGTGCTCTACACGGCGGCCTTCACCGTGACAGCGCCGCATGACGACGACGTGCGGCCCTCCGGCACGGCCGACCGCGCGATTGCCCGCAGGGCCGGCGTTCCGGAGCAGTACGTCGGTGACAAGCTGAGCGACGACGGCGCGCCGACCCCGCTGGGGGCCGCTTTGCGGGAGGATCCAGGCGTGCAGCGCTCCTGGTCGCCCAAGCACGTGCCCGAAGAGTCGCCGGCCGCCGCTGAGGAGGTCCCTGGGCCGTTGCCGGGCGAGAAGCAGGTCGTCCTCGCCGCCCGTGCCGTCACCGTCGCCTCGGCCGCCGTCGTCGCGGGCGTGGGCCTCTACGTCGTGAAGACCGTCTCCAGGGTGCTGCGCCGATAGGGTCCGGGCCATGAGCAACCAGCGGCTCCTCGAGGACTTCTACGCGGCGTTCGCCCGCCGCGACGGGGAGGCGATGGCCGCGGCCTACGCACCTGCCGCGACGTTCGACGACCCGGTCTTCCCCGGGCTGAAGGACGGCGAGCCGGGGGCGATGTGGCGGATGCTGACCGGCCGCTCGAAGGACCTCTCGGTCGAGCTCGTCGAGTGCGCCGCTGACGAGAGCACTGGGTCCGCACGCTGGATCGCGACGTACACGTTCGCCCAGACGGGTCGCCGGGTCGTGAACGACGTCCGGTCGCGGTTCCGCTTCGCCGACGGGCTGATCGTCGAGCAGCACGACGACTTCGACTTCCGCCGTTGGGCCGGTCAGGCGCTCGGGCTGCCCGGCAAGGTGCTCGGCGGGCTGCTGCAGCGCTCTTTGCAGAAGAAGGCGCGCGCCGGTCTCGACGCCTTCATCGCCTCCTCCTAGATCGGCGGGAGCTTCATCTTGCGGCGCTCACGGCGGTGGCTGCGGAACAGGCCGCTGCCCATCACGACGACGCCGGCGGCGATCACCGTTGCCGGCAGCAGCGGGATGCCGCCACCGCGCTGGGTCGTCGCGACCTTCGAGAGCGCCTGCGCCTTGGGCTTGTCGAGCGCTGTGGGTGACGGTGTCGGTCCGGCGCTGTCCAGCGGCTCGACGAGCTGGCCGACCGGGGGCACCCCTGCGGCGGTGGCCTTGAAGCCCCAGTCGAGCAGTGCTGCGGCCTCCGGCCAGTAGCGCGGGTTGGTCCGCATCAGGGTGACGACCAGCGTGTGGCCGCCGCGGGTGGCGGCACCGACGAACGTCGCTCGGGCTCTGACCGTGTACCCGTTCTTGATGCCGATCGCGCCGGGGTAGTTGTAGAGCAGCTTGTCGTGGCTGCTGATCGCGATCGCGGTGTGCGGCTTCGCGCCGCGGATGTGGGCGTGCTTGGTCGCGACGTACTCGCGGAAGTCCGGCAGCCGCATCGCGGAGCGCGCGATCAGTGCCAGGTCGTACGCCGAGCTGCGCTGCCCGGCCGCGTCGAGTCCGTTGTCGTTCACGGCGACGGTGTCGTGCGCCTGCAGCCGCTGCGCCTCGAGGTTCATCTCGCGGACCGTCTTCGCCAGCCCGCCGTTCGCCGTCGCGAGGGCCAGCGCCGCGTCGTTGCCCGAGACCACGAGCATGGAGGTGAACAGCTCGCTCACCGGGTAACGGACGCTGTCGACCAGGCCCACCTTGGAGCCCTCGACGTTCACGTCGTCGAACGTGGGCTGCACCATCGCCGTGCGGTCCAGCTTGGGGATCAGGGTCGCTGCCGTGAGCGTCTTGAGCGTGCTCGCGGGCGCGTACAGCCCGTGCGGGTCCTTCGCGCCCAGCACCGCGCCCGTGTCGAGGTCGGCGACGACCCAGCTGGCCGCGGCCGTCGCGGGGAGCGCCGGGGCACCCGCCGGCGCGACGACGCCGCGTGCGGCCAGCTCTTCACCCCCGACGGTGGCGGGGCTGTCAGCGTGCGCAGAGGTGCCGGCGAGGAGCGGAAGTGCCAGGGCAGCCGCGGCGAGGGCGAGTCGTCGGGGGGTCCGCATGGTGCCATCGAGGGTACCGGAAGGACCCCGCCATCCGACTGAACCCCACCCCCCGCCCCCGCATGAATGGATTCATCGCGGGGTGGGGGGTGGGGTTAGGGGCGGCGGAAGATGAGGGCGCGTTTGACCTCTTGGATGGCCTTGGTGACCTGGATGCCGCGGGGGCAGGCGTCGGTGCAGTTGAAGGTCGTCCGGCAGCGCCAGACGCCCTCCTTGTCGTTGAGGATCTCCAGCCGCTCGTCGGCGCCCTCGTCGCGGCTGTCGAAGATGAAGCGGTGCGCCATGACGATGGCCTGCGGGCCGAAGTACTGGTCGTCGTTCCAGAAGACCGGGCACGACGTCGTGCAGGCCGCGCACATGATGCACTTGGTGGTGTCATCGAAGCGCTCGCGCTCGGCGGCGCTCTGCAGCCGCTCGCGGGTGGGCTCGTTTCCGCTGGTGATGAGGAAGGGCTTGACCGCGCGGAACGCGTCGAAGAACGGCTCCATGTCGACGACCAGGTCCTTCACCGTCGGCAGTCCCTTGATGGGCTCGACGGTGATCTCGTCGCCGAGGTCCTTGACGAGGACCTTGCAGGCCAGCCGGTTCACCCCGTTGACGCGCATCGCGTCGGAGCCGCACACGCCGTGCGCGCAGGAGCGACGGAACGTGACGGAGCCGTCGAGGTACCACTTCACGTGGTGCAGGGCGTCGAGCAGCCGGTCGCTGCTCTCGACCGGCACCTCGAAGGACTGCCAATAGGCCTCCTCGTCGAACTCCGGGTCGTAGCGGCGCAGCTTGAGGGTGACCAGCCGTTGGTGCTCGCCGAGCTCAGGAGTGCTCACTAGTACTTCCGCTCCATCGGCTGGTAGCGCGTCTGCACGACCGGCTTGTACTCGAGGTGCACGTCGGAGCCCCGCCGGTAGGCCATCGTGTGCTGCATGAAGCTGACGTCGTCGCGGGTCGGGAAGTCCTCCCGGAAGTGGCCGCCGCGCGACTCGGTGCGGGCCAGTGCCGACACGACGAGCACCTGCGCCAGGTCGAGCAGGAAGCCGAGCTCGACAGCCTCGAGCAGCTCGGTGTTGTAGCGCAGGCCGCGGTCGGAGACACCGACCTTCTCGTAGCGCGCCCGCAGCGCCGTGATGTCGGCCGCAGCCTGCTTGAGCGTGGCCTCGGTCCGGTAGACGGAAGCATGCCCGTCCATGGTCTCCTGCAGGTCGGAGCGGATCGCGGCGACGTTCTCCTCGCCGCCGCCCTCACGCAACCGCAGCAGCAGTGCCTCCACCTCTGCGGCGGGGTCGGCTGGGAGCTCGACGTGGTGCGGCCGCGAGTTCGCGTACGCCGCAGCGGAGAGGCCACCGCGGCGACCGAAGACGTTGATGTCCAGCAGCGAGTTGGTGCCGAGCCGGTTGGCGCCGTGCACCGACACGCAGGCAACCTCGCCGGCCGCGAACAGGCCGGGCACCACCTCGGTGTTGTTGCGCAGCACCTGGGCGTCGATGTTGGTCGGGATGCCGCCCATCGCGTAGTGCGCCGTCGGCTGGATCGGGATCGGGTCGGTGTAGGGCTCGATGCCCAGGTAGGTCCGGGCGAACTCCGTGATGTCCGGCAGCTTCGCGTCCAGCTGCTCCGGCGGCAGGTGCGTGAGGTCGAGCAGGACGTGGTCGCCCGCGGGACCGCAGCCGCGGCCGGCGCGGATCTCGGTGTAGATGGCCCGGGCGACCATGTCGCGCGGCGCGAGGTCCTTGATGGTGGGGGCGTAGCGCTCCATGAAGCGCTCGCCGTCGGAGTTGCGCAGGATGCCGCCCTCGCCGCGCGCCCCCTCGGTGAGCAGGATGCCCATCTTCCAGATGCCGGTCGGGTGGAACTGGTAGAACTCCATGTCCTCAAGGGGAAGGCCGCGGCGGTAGACGATGCCCATCCCGTCGCCCGTCAGGGTGTGGGCGTTCGACGTGACCTTGAACACCTTGCCGAAGCCGCCGGTCGCGAACAGCACCGCCTTGGCCTGGAAGACGTGCAGCTCTCCGGTCGCCAGCTCGTAGGCCACGACGCCCGCTGTCCGGCCGTCGTTCATCAGCAGGTCCAGGACGTAGAACTCGTTGAAGAACTCGATGCCGTGCTTGACGCACTGCTGGAAGAGCGTCTGCAGGATCATGTGGCCGGTCCGGTCGGCCGCGAAGCAGGAGCGGCGTACGGCGGCCTCGCCGTGGTTGCGGGTGTGCCCGCCGAAGCGGCGCTGGTCGATCCGGCCCTCCGGGGTGCGGTTGAACGGCAGGCCCATCTTCTCGAGGTCGAGGACCGCGTCGATGGCCTCCCGGCACATCACCTCGGCCGCGTCCTGGTCGACGAGGTAGTCGCCGCCCTTGACGGTGTCGAAGGTGTGCCACTCCCAGTTGTCCTCCTCGACGTTGGCCAGGGCGGCGCACATGCCGCCCTGGGCAGCTCCGGTGTGCGAGCGCGTCGGGTACAGCTTGGTGAGCACAGCGGTGCGGGACCGCTGGCCGGCCTCGAGGGCGGCCCGCATGCCGGCCCCGCCGGCGCCGACGATGACGGTGTCGTAGCGGTGGTACTGCACCATGCGAGGTCCTACTTCATGTTCGGGTCGAAGGTGAAGATGACCAGCGTGCCCAGCACCAGCACGAGGAACGCCGACGTGTAGAGCAGCATCTTCAGCCAGAAGCGGGTGCTGTCGCGTACGGCGTAGTCGTTGATGACGGTGCGCAGCCCGTTGGTGCCGTGCAGCTCGGCGAGCCAGAGCTGCATGAGGTCCCAGGTGCGCCAGAACGGCGAGGCCCAGCGGCCGGCGACGAAGCCCCAGTTGATGCGGTGCACGCCCCCGTCGAGGACGTTCATGATGAGCAGGTGCCCGAGCACGAGCACGACGAGCAGCAGCCCGCTCATCCGCATGAAGATCCAGCTGTACATCTCGAAGCTGGTCCGTGACCGCGGCCGGTAGCGCGGGGCCTCGATGGTCGTCACGAGCGCACCTTCATGAGCCGAACACCTCGCGGAAGCTGTGCGACAGCACCGGGTGCGCCGCCCCGGCCATCAGCACCAGCCAGAGCGCGAGCACGGCGTACGTCATCTGCTTCTGGTAGCGGGGGCCCTTCTCCCAGAAGTCGATCGCCATGATCCGGAGCCCGTTGAGCGCGTGGTAGAGGACCGCGGCGATCAGGCCGAACTCCATCAGGTTCACGATGGGGTTCTTGTAGGTGTCGACGACCTTGTCGTAGGTGTCGGGGGAGACCCGGACCAGCGCCGTGTCGAGCACGTGTGCGAACAGGAAGAAGAAGACCAGCACCCCGGTGACGCGGTGCGCGACCCAGGACCACATGCCCTCGCGGCCGCGGTACAGCGTCCCGGCAGGGGTCCTAGCCATTCCGCGCAGCCATGGCCGCCATGCTAACGAGCGGGCAACAGCCAGGTGTGTGTGACTGGTCACCTCGTGCAACGCGGGCGTGCGCCGCTCAGTACCGTGCCTCTATGACGCACGAGTCGGAGTCGGGCTTCCCCATCGAGCCGCTCTACAGCGAGGCGCCGCCGGACCTGGCCGAGCGGCTCGGCAAGCCGGGCGAGTACCCGTTCACCCGGGGCGTGTACCCCAGCATGTACACCGGCCGGCCCTGGACGATGCGTCAGTATGCCGGGTTCGGCACCGCCAAGGAGAGCAACGAGCGCTACCGGATGCTCGTGGCCAACGGCACCGGCGGGCTGTCGGTGGCCTTCGACCTGCCGACCCAGATGGGCTACGACTCCGACGACACGATCAGCCACGGCGAGGTCGGCAAGGTCGGCGTCGCGATCGACTCGCTCGAGGACATGCGGGTGCTGTTCGACCAGATCCCGCTCGACCAGGTCAGCACGAGCATGACCATCAACGCGCCCGCCGCCGTGCTGCTGCTGATGTACCAGCTGGTCGCCGAGGAGAACGGGATCGGCGGCGACAAGATCACCGGCACGATCCAGAACGACGTGCTCAAGGAGTACATCGCCCGCGGCACCTACATCTACCCGCCTGGGCACTCGCTGCGGCTCATCACGAACATCTTCGAGTACTGCCGCACCGAGATCCCCAAGTGGAACACCATCTCGATCTCCGGCTACCACATGGCCGAGGCGGGGGCGTCGCCCACGCAGGAGATCGCCTTCACGCTGGCTGACGGCATCGAGTACGTCCGGGCGGCTGTCGAGAGCGGCCAGGACGTCGACGACTTCGCCCCGCGGCTCGCCTTCTTCTTCGTCAGCCGCACCACGATCCTCGAGGAGGTGGCGAAGTTCCGCGCCGCGCGCCGGATCTGGGCCGATGTGATGAAGAACCAGTTCGGCGCCAAGGACCCCAAGTCGCAGATGCTGCGGTTCCACACGCAGACGGCCGGGGTGCAGCTGACCGCGCAGCAGCCCGAGGTCAACCTCGTCCGGGTCGCCGTACAGGGCCTGGCCGCCGTGCTCGGTGGGACCCAGTCGCTGCACACGAACTCCTTCGACGAGGCCATCGCCCTGCCGACCGTGAAGGCTGCGACGCTCGCCCTGCGCACCCAGCAGGTGCTGGCCTACGAGACCGATGTGACGGCCACCGTCGACCCGTTCGCCGGCTCGTACGTCGTCGAGGCGATGACCGACGAGGTCGAGAAGGGCGCCCGCGAGCTGATGGCGAAGGTCGAGGAGCTGGGTGGCGCCGTGGCCGCGATCGAGAAGGGCTTCCAGAAGAGCGAGATCGAGAAGTCCGCGTACCGGGTCGCGATGGGCATCGACAGCGGAGAGCGGATCGTCGTCGGCCTCAACAAGTTCCAGGCCGCGCAGGAGGAGAAGTACGACCCGCTGCGGGTCGACCCGCAGATCGAGGTCGATCAGAAGGCGCGTCTGAAGCAGCTGCGGGCGAACCGGGACCAGGGCGCCGTCGACCTCGCTCTGGACGCGCTCAAGAAGGCAGCGGTCGGTAGCGAGAACGTGCTGTACCCGATGAAGGACGCGCTCAAGGCCATGGCGACCGTGGGCGAGGTCTGCGGGGCGCTTCGCGAGGTCTGGGGGGTCTACACCCCCCAGGAGTTCTTCTAGACACGCCGTCGAGCCACGGCCATAGACTCCATGGTGTCCAGGGGGGACCGTGCCGACGGGAAGGACTCCCGTAGTGCTCGTCTACGCCGTCATCGCCGCGCTCGCGGTGTTCGCGCTCCTGCTCGCCGTACCGCTGGTCAGGCGCAACCACCGGCTCGACGAGGTGGACCGCTTCCATGTCGCTCGCTCGCTGACCACGGCGTGGTCCACCCAGCCCACTCCGCAGATCAGGGTGCCGGCCGAGGGTGAGGACCTCACACAGGAAGGTGATCGGGTTCGCTCATCGCGGCGGAATGGCCGAAAGACCTGAGAACTCGCTCGCCGCCTTCCAGCACGCCCTGTCCCTCGGCGTGACCGGGCTCGAGTCCGACGTCTGGCTCGACCCGAACGACGAGCCGCTGCTGCACCACGGTCCGCTGCACAGGGAACCCGCGCCGCCGCTGGCCCTGGCCGAGCTGTTCGCCCGGTGCGGCACGGACTTCGACCTCTCACTCGACATGAAGGGTCCCGGGAACACCGCCGCGCGGACCATCGAGGTGGCTCGCGCTGCCGGCTTCGACCTGCGTCGGCTGTGGCTGTGCGGCGGCGGCCTCCGCTCGGCCGCCTGGCGGGCACTGGACCCCGAGGTGCGACTCATCACCGACATGCGCTGGCGCGACGCGGTCGTCGGCGGGCGGCGTGCCATGGCGATCGTGCGGGACGCCGGCATCGACGCGGTCAACCTCAGGCACGGCCGCTGGTCCCGCCGGCTCATCAGGAACGCGCACGAGGCCGATCTGCTCGCCTTCGGCTGGGACGTGCAGTTCCCCTGGACCATGCGATGGGCAGTACGACGGGGGCTGGACGCTGTTTACTCGGACCGGCCCCGGTTGCTGGTGGAGGTGCTTTCGCGGTGAAGATCCCCTTCGAGGCGTCGTCGCGGTCGAGCCTGGGGGTCGAGTGGGAGCTGCAGCTGGTGTCCCGCGACAGCCGCGAGCTCACCAGCGCGGCCAGTGAGATCCTCGCCGAGCTCTCGCCCGACGGCGAGCATCCGAAGGCCAAGCACGAGCTGCTCGAGTCGACGATCGAGATCATCACGGGCATCTGCTCCACGGTCTCCGAGGCGACCGCGGACCTGGCCGGCACGGTGGCCGAGCTGCGGCCGCTGGTGGAGGACCGCGGGCTCGCGATGATGTGCGCCGGGACCCATCCCCTGACGGACTGGGCCACGCAGACGATCAGTCCCAACCCTCGCTACGCCCGGCTGGTGGAGGACATGCAGTGGCTGGCGAGGCAGCTGCAGATCTTCGGGGTGCACGTGCACGTCGGCGTCAGGTCCGCCGAGAAGGCCATACCGATCGTCAACGCGCTGTCGGCGTACATCCCGCACTTCCTCGCGCTGTCCGCCTCCTCGCCGTACTGGATCGGGCACGACACCGGGCTCGCGTCCAGCAGGTCGAAGGTCTTCGAGAACCTGCCGACCGCAGGTCTCCCGTACCAGCTCGCGGGGTGGGACGAGTTCGAGTCCTACATGGAGACGCTCATCTCGACCGGCACGATCGGCTCGATCAAGGAGGTGTGGTGGGACATCCGGCCGCACCCGACGTACGGCACCGTCGAGCTGCGGATCTGCGACGGCCTCCCGACGATCTTCGAGGTCGGGATGGTCGCGGCGCTGTCGCAGTGCCTGGTCGACGTCCTCGACCGCGAGATCGACAAGGGCTACCGGCTGCCGACCCCCAAGGGCTGGGTCGTGCGGGAGAACAAGTGGCGGGCGGCGCGCTACGGCATGGACGCCGAGATCATCCGGGAGGACGAGACCACGCGGCCGGTCCGGGACGCCCTGCTCGAGCTGGCGCAGGACCTCAGGCCGACCGCCGAGCGGTTGGGGTGCACCGAGGAGCTCGCTCGCGTCGAGGAGGTCGCCACGCAGGGATCGTCCTACCAGCGGCAGAGGGCGGTGGCCGCCGCGAGCAGTGGTGATCTGCACGCGGTCGTCGACAGCCTGATCGCGGAGTTCGAGAAGGGGCGGCCATGACTCCCGACCTGGTGGAGGTACGCCGGGACCTGCACCGCCATCCCGAGCTGGGCCGTCAGGAGCGCCGGACGACCGCCGTGCTCGCGCGGCACCTCACCGACGCCGGGCTGTCGCCGAAGGTGCTGGCAGGGGGGACCGGACTGGTCTGCGACATCGGCAGCGAAGGCCCGCTGGTGGCGCTGCGGGCGGACATCGACGCCCTGCCCTTGCAGGACGAGAAGCAGGTCAGCTACCGGTCCAGCGTCGACGGCGCCTGCCACGCGTGCGGGCACGACGTGCACACGGCAGTGGTGCTCGGCGCCGGCCTCAGCCTCGCCCAGCAGCCCTTGCCAGGCCGCGTCCGGCTGCTGTTCCAGCACGCGGAGGAGCTGATGCCGGGCGGTGCCCTCGACGTGATCGAGGAGGGGCTGCTGGAGGATGTCTCGGCGATCTTCGGCTTGCACTGCGATCCCTCGCTCGAGGTCGGCCACGTCGGTCTCCGAGCGGGCCCGATCACGGCGGCCGCGGATGCCGTCAACATCCGGCTGAACGGTCCGGGCGGGCACACCAGCCGGCCGCACAGCACCGTCGACCTGGTGCACGCCCTCGCTACCGTCGCGACCGGCCTGCCCGAGGCGCTGTCCCGGCTGGTCGACCCGCGCGCGGGGCTGTGCCTGGTGTGGGGGCAGGTCGCGGCCGGCAGCGCCCACAACGCGATCCCGCGGGAGGGCACCCTCTCCGGAACGCTGCGGGTGCTCGACAAGCTCGCCTGGCAGCAGGCTCCGGAGCTCGTCGAGCGGGTCGTGCAGGGGCTCGTCTCGCCGTACGGCGCCCGTGCGGTGGTGTCCTACCGGCGCGGGGTGCCGCCGGTCGTCAACGACCCGAGTGCCACGACGCTGCTGGGGGCCGCGGTGACGCAGGCACTGGGTGCGCACGCCCTCGTGCCCACGCACCAGTCGCTCGGCGGGGAGGACTTCGCGTGGTACCTGGACCACGTCCCGGGCGCGATGGCCCGGCTCGGGGTCCGGCCCCCCGGCTCCGAGGTCCCGATGGACCTGCACCAGCCGACGTTCGACGTGGACGAGGACGCCCTGCAGGTGGGCGTCGACGTGCTCGTCGCTGCCGCCCTGGCCGCGATGGCGGCCGGTTGAGCCCACCCTGTGAGCAGGGCTCGGTAGGGCGCTCGGTACCGTTCGCAACCTGGTGTGCCCCGCACCCGAACTGTAACGTGTTCTAGGTAGGAGGTGACGAATGACGGACCAGAGCGTTGACGTGCTGGTTGTGGGCGCGGGCCCGTCGGGGTTGTACGCCGCCTACTACGCCGGGTTCCGAGGGCTGTCCGTGGCTGTGCTCGACGCGCTGCCGGAGGCCGGTGGGCAGATCACCGCGCTCTACCCGGAGAAGATGATCTTCGACATCGCCGGCTTCCCGGCCGTGCGCGGCAAGGACCTCGTCGAGAACCTGGTCAACCAGGCAGCGCCGTTCGAGCCGCTCTACCTGTTGGGTGAGCAGGCGGTGGCCTACACCGACCGCGGCGACGACGTGCTGATCACCTGCACGTCGGGCAAGACGGTCGCGGCGAAGGCGGTGATCGTCACGGGTGGGATCGGGACGTTCAACCCTCGGCCGCTGCCGGGCGGGGAGGCGTTCGAGGGCAAGGGGCTGGAGTACATCGTCCCGACGTACCTCCCGTACGCCGGCAAGGACGTCCTGGTGGTGGGCGGTGGCGACAGCGCCGTCGACTGGGCTCTCGGGCTCGAGGGCGTGGCGGCGTCGGTGACGCTCGTCCACCGGCGTGACGAGTTCCGGGCGCACGCGCACTCGGTCAAGCTGCTCAAGGACTCCTCGATCACGGTCATCACGCCGGTCTCCCCGGTCTCGGTGAACGGCAACGCGGCGGTCGAGTCGCTGACGGTCCGCGACGTGAAGACCAAGGAGACCCGGCACCTGCCGTGCGACGCCCTGGTGGCGGCGCTCGGCTTCACCGCCGACATCGGTCCGCTGGAGGCGTGGGGGCTGGCGACTGAGGACCGGCACATCCTGGTCGACACCACCATGGCCACCAACCTCCCGCGGGTCTACGCGGCCGGCGACATCACCGAGTACCCGGGCAAGGTGCGGCTCATCTCCGTCGGGTTCGGCGAGGCCGCCACAGCCGTCAACAACGCGGCTACCGTGATCGACCCCCAGGCAACGGTGTTCCCCGGACACTCAACGGAAGGCGCTCAGGCGTGACGTACGTGATCACCTCCTCGTGCGTGGACATCAAGGACATGTCCTGCATCGAGGAGTGCCCGGTGGACTGCATCTACGAGGGCGACCGCAAGCTCTACATCCAGCCCAAGGAGTGCATCGACTGCGGCGCCTGCGAGCCGGTCTGCCCGGTCGACGCGATCTACCCCGACCGGACGCTGCCTGCGGAGAACGTCGCGGACAAGGAAGACAACCGGGTCTTCTTCTACGAGGTCCTGCCCGGCCGCGATGCGCCCCTCGGCTCTCCAGGCGGCTCGATGAAGACCGGGCCCATCGAGGCCGACACCCCCCGCACCCTGGAGCTCCCGCCCAACCCCGACGCCGACTGACGCCTTACGTCCTCGCACGTGGCCCCGCAGTCACGCGCACACCTGATGACGTAAGCAGTGGCCGCGGCGCTACGTCCTAGCGCGTGGCCCGCAGTCACGCGCGCACCTGATGACGTAACGAGCTCAGGGGGCGGTCTGGGCGAGGGACCAGTTCCACAGCCGGGTGGCCTGCTCGGGGTCGGTGGCCCACGGCATGACGCCGGCGGTGGCCTCGGCGTTGGCGGGTCCGGCGACCCCGCAGTCCTCCAGGTAGCTGCCGCCGGGGAGGTCCGGAGCAGTGGCGGCGTAGACGGTGGTGGCTGCGCCCTGCTCGACGGTCTTGAACGTCGGCAGCCGGTCGGCGATGCCGGCGGCATCCTCCGAGGTGAGGTGCCGGCCGAGCTCGGTGCGGATCACGCCCGGGTGCAGCGCGAAGGCGTGGATGCTCTGGCCGCCCAGCCGCTTCTCGAGCTCGACCGTGAACAGGATGTTGGCCGTCTTGGTCTGCCCGTAGGCCTGCCACTTGTCGTACTCGCTGGTGCGGAAGTGCGGGTCGTCCCACAGCATCGGCGACCGGAAGTGCCCACGGCTCGACAGGTTGATGATGCGCGAACCGCGGACGAGCTGGGGCAGCAGCGCCGTGGTCCACACGAAGTGGCCGAGGTGGTTCGTGCCGAGCTGCATCTCGAACCCCTCGGCGGTGCGCGCCAGCGGGCAGGCCATCACCCCGGCGTTGTTGATGAGCAGGTCGATCCTGGGCAGCCGCTTCGCCGCTGCCTCAGCTCCCCGCCGTACCGAGTCGAGGGAAGCGAGGTCGAGCTCCACCAGGTCGCAGTCGACGACCGCGCGCGCCTTGTCGGGGTCCCGCACGGCGCCGACCACCTCGCAGCCGACCGACTGCAGCGCGCGCACGGTCTCGACGCCGAGCCCTGCGGAGGCGCCCGTGATCAGTGCCGTCTTCCCGCTGAGGTCGACGCCCTGAGCACCTCGTCGGTGGTCGTGGTCTCGCTCACATCAGCCTCCGTTTCGTCCGCTCGGGTGGACACGCGCGTACGGCGGACGGGCGGACGCTACGGCAGGGGGTGCGGCTGCGTCCGCTCGGGTGGACACCCGCAGGCGGTACCCGAGCGGACGCAACGGGTCAGACGGTGGGCACCCCGGGGACCTCGGTGCCGGCGGGCAGCGAGATGGCCTTGGCCTCGAGGTAGGCCGTGAGGCCCTCGGGACCGAGCTCGCGGCCGACGCCGGACTGCTTGAATCCGCCGAACGGGGCGGCGAACTCCAGCGCGAAGGAGTTGACCGTGTAGGTGCCGGTGCGGACCTGGCGTGCGACGTCGATGCCGGTCGCCACGTCGGCCGTGAACACCGAGCCGGACAGCCCGAAGTCGCTGTTGTTGGCGATCCGGACCGCGTCCTCGGGGGAGTCGTAGGCGATCACCGACACCACCGGTCCGAACACCTCCTCCTGCGCGATGGTGTGGTTCTGGTCGACGTCGACGACCAGGGTCGGCTCGACGTACCAGCCCTTTGGCTGGGAGCTGGGCCGGGCGCCGCCGACGGCGATCTTGCCGCCCTCGGCCTGTGCCTTCGCGATGTAGCCCTCAACCCGCTCGCGCTGCCGCTTCGCGACGAGGGGACCGATGTTGGTGGCCGGGTCCATGGGGTCGCCGACGACCTGGTTGCGGGTGAACTCGGCCAGGGCGTCCACGGTCTCGGAGTACCTGTCGCGGCTGACCAGGATGCGGGTCTGCGCGACGCAGGCCTGGCCGTTGTTCATGAAGCCGGAGCCGAGCGCCTGCGGGACGGCGATCGAGAGGTCGGCGTCGGGCAGGAAGATCGAGGCGCTCTTGCCCCCGAGCTCGAGCGTGACGCGCTTGAGCTGGGCGCCCGCCGCGGCGGCGATCTGCTTGCCGGCAGCGGTCGAGCCGGTGAAGCCGACCTTGTCGATGCCGGGGTGGCTCACCAGGTGGGCGCCGACCTCGCGACCCGCGACGACGATGTTGAGCACGCCCTTCGGCAGCCCGATCTCCTCGCAGGCCTCGGCCAGCTTGTAGGCGTCGAGCGGCGTCTCCGGCGACGGCTTGAGGACCACGGTGCAGCCCGCGAGCAGCGCCGGGCCGAGCTTGAGGACCGTGGTGAACAGCGGCACGTTCCACGGCACGATCGCGGCAGCCACACCGACCGGCTCCCGGCGTACCAGGACGGGGCCCATGATGCCGTTGCGGAGCTCCTCGAAGTGGTAGCTCTCGGCGAGGCCGGCGTAGTAGTCGAGCACCATCGTGCTCGCGAAGACCTGCCCCATCTGGCTGAACGTGAAGGGCGAGCCCATCTCACGGCTGATCGTGCCGGCCCAGTCGTCCATGTTGGCCTGGATGAGCGCTGAGAGGCGCGACAGGTAACCGGCGCGCTCGGCGGGGGTCAGGCGCGGCCAGGGGCCGTTGTCGAAGGCCTCACGGGCCGCGGCGACGGCCTTGTCGACATCAGCGGTCGTGCCGTCCGGCACCCGCGCGATGACCTCTTCCGTGTGGGGGCTGATGACCTCGATCGTCCCGTTCCCCGTGCTGGCGATGAACTCGCCCCCGACGTAGATGTGCTCGCGCGTCTCCACCGACTGAACTCCTTGTCTGTGGGCCTCTGCCCGTCGTCGTGAGTATGGAACACGTTCTACCTGTTGGCCAGGCCTAGGCCGAAGCCTCGCGGATCTCGCGCAGCTTCTTGCCCGGGTGCCCGCCGCGGGGCTCGATGAACACGCCCTCGGCTTCCGCGAGCAGGACCCCGTCGCAGAAGGACTTGCCCCAGGCGATGACCTTGCGGCCGGTGACGTCCCCGACGCCCGCCTCGTAGTCGATGCGACGGTTGAGCGGCGTACCGGCGATCAGCTTGACCGACAGCGTGCCCGTGAAGCCGGCGATGCCCGAGGCCGCCTGGGCGACGCCGAGCAGGTCGTCGAACGCCGAGATCACGTAGCCGCCGTGGACCAGCCCGGGAGGCCCCTCGTAGTACGCCGGGTAGGTGGCGTGGCCGCGCGTGGTGGTGCCGTCGAACTCGAGGGTCAGCGGCGCGGCGAGCGCGTTCGACAGGCCGGTCAGCGGCGACCGCTCGAACAGCGACTCGTCGACGGGCGTGAGGTGCAGGCCCTTCTCCCGGATGTCGGGAAGCGCCGCGAAGGCCTTGCGTGCCAGGGCAAGCCGGTCCTCCGCCTCGGCCAGAGCGTCCTCGTCGGCGTCCTCGACGGCGAGCATCAGGACGTCGTCGATCAGCCCCCGGACCTCCTGCGCCAGCGCGTGCTTGCGGCTGCGGCGCGGCGTGGGCGGCAGGTAGCTGGGATGCCAGGCCGTCATCGGGCTGCGAGCAGCTCGCCGAGGTGCTCCAGCGTCCGCTGCGCACCGCCCAAGGAGAGCTCGAGCACCTTGCCCAGCAAGAACCACTTGTGCAGCGGGTAGCTCACGTCCACTCCCAGGCCGCCGTGCAGGTGCACGGCCTTCGACGTCACGCGCTGGATGCCGTCAGCGCCCCAGAACGCCGCGATGGCCGTCTCCTCGGCTGCGTCCCGGCACTCGTCCACGCGCCACACCGCCTGGGCTGTCGTGAGCCGCATGCACTCGACATCGATGTAGCAGTCCGCGACCTGGTAGCTGATCGCCTGGAACGCGGCGAGCGGCTTGCCGAACTGCTCGCGGGTCGAGACGTGCCTGGCGGCCATCAGCATCGAGGTCTCGGCAACGCCCACCGCGTAGGAGCAGGTCAGCAGGGTCAGCCGCTGCAGCGCGGTGGTCGCCTTCTCGTCCAGCAGTACGGCGGGAGCGTTGTCGAAGCCGAGGGTCGCGGCCGGCTCGTGCGAGCTGACCTCCTCCGCCGTACGGGTGACGCCCTCGGCGCCGAGGTCGACGAGGTAGAGGTCCGGACCGGCGCCGACGACCGCGTGCGTCGCCTCCGACGCCCACGCGACGGCGACCTGTGTGCCGGTGAGGCGGCCCTCGGATGCCGTCACGCCGCCCCTCCAGCCGTCTGCCTGCAGCGCGGGGACGACGATTCGGTCGCCCGCGAGGACCGCGTCGACGAGTGCCTGGTCCTGCAGCGCGGGCAGCGCCGCGAGGACCGGCACGACCGGCACCCGGCCGGCCGCCTTGCCGGTCTCCTCGGCCAGCACCGCAGCCACCGCCAGCGGCAGGTCGCGTGACAGGCCGAGAACGCCGGCCCCGGCGAGCTTCGCCCAGAGGTCGGCGTCGAAGCCGGCGACGCCGAGGCCCGGATGGGTGGCCGTGGTGAGCAGCTGGTGAGCGAGGCCGCGGACGGCCTCCTGCTCCTCGGTCGGGGTGAAGTCCATCAGCGCGCTCCTCGCGGCAGCCCCAGGGCAGTCTGGACGAGGA
Source organism: Mycobacteriales bacterium (assembly GCA_046262855.1). Lineage (GTDB taxonomy): Bacteria > Actinomycetota > Actinomycetes > Mycobacteriales > SCTD01 > RYN-111. The sequence continues at coordinate 18,033 of JBHEMB010000073.1, forward strand.
TCTCGCGCTGGACCTCGTTCGAGCCGCCACCGAACGTGCGGACGGGGGCGCTCCGGTACGCCCTCTCCAGGACGCCGGCGAGCTCAGCCGCAGGCGACCCCTTCTGCAGCATGCCGGCCCGCCCGATCACCTCGAGCAGCAGCCGGTAGGACTCGATGTCGTTCTCCGACCCGAAGACCTTGCCGGCACTGGCATCCGCCGGTGTGAGCGTGCCGGCGTCGGTCTTCCAGGCCATCCGCCAGTTGAGCAGCTTCAGCGCCTCGAGCCGGGCGCACACCCTGGCCAGCGTCTGCCTCACCCAGGGCACCTCGATGACGCCCTCGTCGACCGCCCAGCGTCGGACGGCCTCGAAGAGCTCCAGCGATCGGCCGCCCATCGCGGCGAGCGCGACCCGCTCGTGGTTGAGCTGGCTCGTGATGAGCCGCCAGCCCTCGTCGACGTTGCCGACCACCATCGAGGCAGGGACGTGCAGGTCCTCGTAGTAGGTCGCCGACGTCACCTCGCCGCCGACGGTGACGATCGGCGTGGCCGAGAAGCCGGGGGTCAAGGTGTCGACCAAAAAGATCGTGATGCCCTTGTGCTTCGGGGCATCCGGGTTGGTGCGGGCGGCGAGCCAGATGTAGTCGGCGGTCAGCCCACCGGTCGTGTAGACCTTGTTGCCGTTGATGACGAAGTCGTCGCCGTGCCGCTCGGCCCTGGTGCGCAGGGACGCGAGGTCGGTGCCCGATCCCGGCTCGGTGTAGCCGATCGCGACGTCGAGGGTCCCGGCGAGGATGCGCGGGAGGAAGAACTCCTTCTGCTCCTCGGAGCCGTGCCGCATCAGGGTCGGGCCGACCGTGTTCAGGGCGATCATCGGGACCGGGGCCTGCGCCCTGGTCGCCTCGTCGAAGAACACGAACTGCTCGAGGACGGAACGGCCCTGCCCCCCGTACTCCTTCGGCCAGCCGATGCCGAGCCAGCCGTCGGCGCCCATCTTCTGCCGGGCGTCGAGAGCGGTCGGCCCGTGATGGCCCTCGACAGCCATGGCCTCGCGCACCGCAGGGGTCAGCAGGCCCGCGAAGTACACCCGCAGCTGGTCACGCAGCTCGTACTGGGCAGGGGTGTAGTCGAGGTACACGCGGTTGCTCCGAGGTCATAGGCACAGCTAGAACGTGTTCTTGTTTCAGTGAAGCATCAAACCGGGTCGAGCGCACGGGCAGTGTCCCGGTCGAGGTGCCGGGTGCCGAGCAGCAGCAGCGCGGAGCCGATGAGGATCAGGCCCATCGTGCAGCGGAACGCGAAGCCCAGGTCGCCCTTGACCTCGCCCGTGTGGATCGTGATGCGGTGGGTGTCGGCGATCAGGCCGATCAGCGGCGGCGTGACCGCTGACAGCACGTTCGCGCCGAGCTTCAGGAGTCCGAACGAGGTGCCCCGCAGCTCGGCGGGGACGACCTCGGCCGCGATGCAGGTGATCGGCGGCAGCGAGGCCACGATGAGGGCCACCCCTGCCAGTTGCAGTGGCAGGCGCACGGCGTACACGGGGAGGCCGTCCAGGAAGCTGATGAACAGCAGCACCGTCCCGGAGGCGGTGACCGCGGCCGTGAGCAGCATGAGCGCCCCGGGGACCTTGCCGCGGACCCTGTCAGTGACGACGCCCCCGCCGATGCCGCCGGCGATGGCGCCGAGCAGGATGACGCCGCCCGCGATGCCCGGCGCCGCCGACTCGGACATGCCGGACGCGCGGACGTGGTAGGCGATCCCCCAGAAGCCGAGTGCGGTGAGGATGCCGGTGATGAAGGCGCTCGCGCCGAGGAGCACCCGCAGTGACGGCACCTGCATGGCGGCCTTGACGCCCTGCCAGGTGGTCATCGGGGCGACGCTCGTGCTGACCGGGCTCAGGTGCTCGTCCGAGTCGCCGCGTGCCGGCAGCGGCAGCTTACGGACCAGCAGCGCGACCAGCACGCCGGGTAGGCCGACCGCGAGCACGGCCACCCGCCAGCCGGCCAGGTGGAAGATGAGCCCGCCGAGTGCGGTGCCGATGCCGAGCCCGACGGTGGGAACGACGCGCTGGTAGGCGTAGGCGCGACCGCGGACCTCGACCGGGTAGTAGTCGCTGACCAGCGACTGGACCGCTGGGTCGTTGACGGCGTCGCCGGCGCCCAGCAATGCCCGGGACGCAAACAGCTGCCAGAACCGCTGGCTTGCCGCAGCCAGCACGGTCGTCGCGGACCACACCGCGAGCACCACGCTGATGACGATCCGCCGGTCCGTCCGGTCGGCGAGACGCCCGCCGGGGACGGCGAGCAGGAGCGCGGCGACGATCAGCGCGGAGTTCAGCAGCCCCGCCTGGCTGTCGTTGACGTGGAGGTCGCGCTGGACGGCCTCGATGACAGCGGGCAGCACGCCGCGGTCGAACGCGTCGACGAGGCCCACCAGGCAGAGCACGACCAGCGGCCGCCGGCCGTACCTGCCCCACTTCACCCGCGGCTCAGCCTCGGGGGCAGGGATCATCAGGTGCCGGTGAAGTTCGGCTTGCGCTTCTCGGCGAAGGCGCGTGGCCCTTCCTTGGAGTCGTTGGTCGCGAAGACCGGGATGCCGATCTCGAGCTCCACCTTCAAGGCATCGGCCTCGGGCAGCCCCTCGGTCTCGCGCAGCGACCTGAGCACCGCCTTGACCGCGACCGGCCCGTTCTCGGCGATCGCGTCGGCGAGCTCGTGGGCCTTCTTGAGCGCCTCGCCGTTCGGGACGACGTGCCCGATGAGTCCGTAGGTCAGGGCTTCCTGGGCGGTGATGGTCTTGCCGGTCAGCAGCAGCTCCGCCGCGATCGTGTACGGGATCTGCCGGCGCAGCCGGACCGTCGACCCGCCGAGCGGGAACAGCCCCCGGCGTACCTCGGCGATGCCGAAGGTGGCGCCCTCGCCCGCGACCCGGATGTCCGTCGCCTGCAGGATCTCGGTGCCGCCTGCGATAGCCGGACCCTCGACCGCCGCGATCAGCGGCTTGGTGAGGCGGTAGTGGCGCAGCAGCGCCTTCCACGCCATCCCCGCGTCCTCGCTGTAGCGCTTCGCGTGCTCGTCGCCCGGATCGGGTGCGCTCATCATCGACTTCAGGTCTGCGCCGGCGCAGAACACGTCGGCCGAGCCGGTCAGGATGACGGCCCGGATGTCGTCGTCGGCGTCCGCCCGCTCCCAGGCCTCCGCCATCCGGGACAGCATGTTCGGCGAGAAGGCGTTCTTGGCCTCGGGCCGGTTCATGGTGCAGACCAGCGTGTGCCCGACCTTCTCGGTCAGCAGGTGCTCCGGACCACTCGCTCCGCTCACGGGACTCTGCTCATGGCTCACGGGACTCTGCCCATGGTTCCCGCTCACGGGTACACCTCCTCGCCGGTGGCCGCGTCCTTGGCGCTGATGGCCTCGACGGGGCAGCTCTCGAACGCCTCGATGACCGCTGGCGTCTCGGTCACCGGATTGCTCTTCACATAGGACTTGCGGTCCTCCTTGGCACCGAAGATGTCCGGTGCGAAGTTGCGGCAGTAGCCGCTGCTGATGCAGGTGGGGCCGACCTCGACCTCGAGCTCTCTGGACATGCAGCGGACCGTAACGCAGCACTGCCGATCGTGCTAGAACCTGTTCTTGTTCGGGCGAAGCCCGACAGTGGGAGTTCGGGCGAAGCCCGACAGTGGGTGATTCGGGTGAAGCCCGACAGTGAGAGATTCGGGCGAAGCCGGACAGTGGGTGATTCGGGCGAAGCC
>JBHEMB010000074.1:0-2738 GCA_046262855.1 Mycobacteriales bacterium
TCGAGGACCTGCTCCCGTTCAGCGACGAGGCCCTGCTCAGGGCGGTCAGCAGCTGCCGTACTCCTGTGGTCAGTGCCATCGGGCACGAGCCGGACTCGCCCTTGCTGGACCTGGTCGCCGACGTCCGCTGCTCCACCCCGACCGATGCCGGCAAGCGCGTCGTCCCCGACGTCCGCGAGGAGGCACAGCGGATCGCCATGCTGCGCGACCGCGCGCGACGCGTCCTGGTCGGGTCGCTGGACCGCGAGCAGCAGCGGATCCGGCAGCTCACGTCGCGCCCGGTGCTCGCCCAGCCGCTCGTGCTGGTCGTCGAACGCCGACGCGACGTGGAAGCGTTGCATCACCGGGCTTCCCGATGTGCGACGTCCCTGCTCGAGCGCGCCCAGCAGGACCTGGACCACACCCTCGCCCGGGTCGTCGCCCTGAGCCCGCAGGCCACCCTGGACCGCGGGTACGCCGTCGTCCAGCAGCCGGACGGCTCGGTCGTCCGGGACGCCGCGGACGTGCTCCTGGGGGAGGCGCTGAGGGTGCGCCTGGCCAACGGCGAGCTGCACGTCACGAACAGCTGAGGTGTGCGGGGCGGCACCGTCGTACGCCCGCGTGACCCCGCACACCTCCCGCCGGTACGTCGGCTTGGCGAGGGGGCTACTGCAGGCCGGCGCGGCCGCCTTCGGCGAACCAGGACATGGAGGCCCCGCCGAGCACGGTGAAGCCGAACTGCTCGTAGAGCGCCCGCCCGTCCTCGGTCGCGCGCAGGTCGACCCGGGCAATGTCGAGCGAGTGGAACCAGTCCATGAGGGCTGCGAACACGAGCCGTCCGTATCCCTTCCGCCGGTGCGAGGGGTCGGTGCTCATCGATGCGATGTGGCCGCGCATGCCGCTCATGAGGTAGGGCGAGGGCAGGTGCTCGTCGAGCCACCCGGCGCCACCTGCGACGACCAGGCCGTCGGCCTCGACGACGTAGGCGCGGAACTGCTCGGTGGCCAGCCGCCGCGCGAACGCCTGCTCGCACAGGACCCGCCACTCGTCCGTCGGCTCGTCCCCCATCGCCTGGTGCATGAAGCCGCGCAACCGCGCCAGCGCCGAGGCATCCGCGACGGTCGCTCGACGTAGGGTGCCCACGTGACCGATCCTGCCAGCCCGAGCTACGAGGCCGCCCGCGACGAGCTGGCCGAGGTCGTGCGCAAGCTCGAGGCGGGCGGCGCCACCCTGGAGGAGTCGCTGGCGCTCTGGGAGCGCGGTGAGGAGCTCGCGAAGGTGTGCCAGGGCTGGCTCGACGGCGCGAAGGCCCGGATGGACGCGGCGCTGGCCGAGCGCCGGCACGACTAGGAGACCGTCGCCGCCAGCGACTGCAGCTCCTCGAGGCTCGCGTCCTCGCGGACTCCCCCGACAAGAGCCGTGGCCCGGCCGAAAGAGCGGACGAGCGACACGTGCCCGCTGCCGTCCTCCCAGCGCTGCCAGGCCTGGCCGGCGACCAGCACGACACCGGTGCGACGGCCCTTGCCGGTCGCGTCGTAGACCCACGCTGTGCCGACGGAGCCCTGCCACTCCATGTAGTGCTTCTTGCGGACGAACCCGACCCGCGCGACATCGCCCTCGTACGCCTGCACGTTGGGTGTCCAGCCGGCCGGCGTGGACGGCGCCGGACCGCCGGTCTCCGCGGCGTAGTCCTGGTAGGTCTCGGTGGGGTCGATCGGGCGGATCGCCTTGGAGTCGGAGGGCGAGGCCTGCCCGAAGAACCACAACGGAAGCACCAGCGCGAAGACCACGGCGAGCGTCCGGATCATGTCCAGCGCCGTCTCTCTGCCGCGCCGCTTCTTCTGCGGTACGGCGGGAGGGGCGTCAGTCACGGTCACCCCTCCATTGTCATCGATCAGCGCGCGGCCCGCATCGCGGCGAGGCACCCCATGGCCTCATCCATCGAGTTGTAGAAGTGCGGCGACACCCGGATGCCGACGCCGGGGCGATGATCGACGACGAACCCCTGGGCAAGCAGCGCGTCGTGCACCCGCTGGCTGTCCCCCGGGTCGATGGTGACGTGCCCACCCCGCCGCGCCGGGTCGTGCGGCGACCGGACCATGAACCCCATCTCCAGCGCCGCCTCCAGCAGCGGCTGGGTCATCGACTGCGACCGCTCCCTGACGCGCTGGATCCCGATCTCGGCGAGCGCTTCGTACGCCGGGCCGGCGCCGTAGTGAGCCGGCACGCCCGGCGTACCGCCTGTGAAGCGGGCCACACCCTCGGCGTAGTGATTCTCAGGATCGAAGTCGAACGGGGACCGCTGGCCGAACCAACCGGTCGTGACGGGCTCGAGGTCGAGGCCGGGCCGCAGGTACATCCAGCCGTTGCCCGGGCCGCCGGACAGGTACTTCACGGATCCCCCGACGTACACGTCGACGTCGAGATCCACGACGTCGACGGGCACAGTGCCGACAGCCTGGTAGCCGTCGACGATCGCGAGGGCGCCCACCTCATGGGCACGATCGATGAGCGGCTTGACGTCGTTGAGCGTCGAGGTGCGGAACAGCACGTGCGAGCACTCGACCACCTGGGTGCGCTCGTCGATCGCCGCGATCATGGCGTCGAGGTCGAGCTCGATGCCTTGAGCGGGTACGACGGTCGCGGCGCCGCCCCAGCGGTGGATCTGCGACCACGTGTGCAAGGACCCGGACCACTCGAGGTCGCTGGTCACGACCCGGTTGCGCGGGCCGCGCCAGTCCACGGCGCTGACGACGTCG
>JBHEMB010000075.1:0-5660 GCA_046262855.1 Mycobacteriales bacterium
GGCTGATCCTGCTCGAGCCGGCGGCCGCGCCCGGCACGCCGGGACCGCCCGGACCGCCCCTGTCCGCCGCGTTCCCGGGCTGTCCGGTGCTCACGGCCAATGTCATCGTCGGCACGGCCGCATCGAACAACATCACCGGGACCACGGCTGCAGACCGGATCTTCGCCGGCCCGGGCGCCGACACGGTCGACGCGCTTCCGGGCAACGACGGCGTCGATCTCGGGACGGGCAACGACCGCGGCCAGGGTGGCCTCGGCAACGACCTGATGCTCGGCGGCACCGGCAAGGACCGCATCGCCGGCAGCTCGGGCAACGACCGGATCCGGGGCAACTCGGGCAACGACCGGCTCGACGCCGGCCGCGGCAACGACCGCGTCTTCGGCGATGCCGGCAACGACACGCTGCTCGGGAGCTTCGGCAACGACCTCCTGCACGGCGTGAGCGGCAAGGACACGATCACCGGCAGCCGCGGGCGCGACCGCATCAACGGCGGCTCCGGTTCCGACCGGATCTCGGGCGGAAGCAGCAATGACCGCATCTCCGGCGACTCCGGGAACGACCGCATCAACGGCAACTCGGGCAAGGACAGCATCAGGGGGAACTCAGGTGCCGACCGGATCGACGTCCGCGACGGTCAGCGCGACCGCGTGAACTGCGGCTCCGGCCGCGACAGGGTCCTGGCCGACCGCACCGACGTCGTCTCGCGCAACTGCGAGCGCGTCAGCCGGCGCTAGCCGGGCACAGTCCAAACGTATCGAAGACAACCGGTGCTCGCCCAAAGCGGCGGGCACCGGTCGCGCTTCGGTGAGTGCGTAGGGGGGTCCCCGGACGCGCGCCGCGGGCGGTGTCCTAGACGTACTTGCGCACGCGCGAGGTCGCCACGAGCGCCGGCTGGCTGCCGTGGTAGCGGTATCTGACCACCATGCTCCCCTTATAGCCCGCCCGTCGTCCGGCCTTCCATCCGACGCGGCACGTCGCACTCGTCCTGGTCCGCCTGGAGCAGGTCGCCTTGATGCGGGTCGCGCGCGGGGTCTTGCTCCTGATGCGCTGGCGCGCGTACCGGCGTGCGGTGGCCATGGTGAGAGTTGGGAGCTGGCGGTCCTGGAGGGTCGGCAAGGTCGGCTCCGGCGATGTCCGGTCGACCGAGCGCGCTGGGTCCGACTCGTCGTTGTCGAGCGGAGAGGCGCAGCCCGGATCGGCCGGCCAGTCGGTCTTCCCGTCGCGGTCGTTGTCGCTCAGGTCAAGGCAGGCCGGCAGGTCGGTCTCGTCTGTGTCCGTCGCACTGCTGCAGCCGAGGTCGGCGGGGTAGTCGGTCCTCCCGTCGCCGTCGTTGTCAACCCCGTCCGCGCACGTCGCGGTGCGCGGACCCTGGTCATCCAGGGCGATGAAGCGGTTGAGCGGCGAGCCCAGGTTCCAGTGCGTCGCCAGGTACTGGCCGGGGTCCGGGGCGACGTCGAAGTAGGTGTCGTGCCGGCAGTCGAAGTGCTCCTTGTCCGGGCAGAACACGCTGAGGCCGACGTCCTTGTCGCCGCCGTCGGAGTAGCACATCACGTCGTAGCCGTCGTCGCAGTGAGCGCCGCTGCCCGTCGAGTACGGCGCGTCGTACTGCACGGCGCCCTGGTTGTGCCCGTTCTCGTGCATCGCGGTGAGATCGGTCCAGCAGTCGGAGTAGACCACCGCGTAGCCGCCTCCGGAGTTGTTCGCGTTGTCGGCGGTCAGGCGCTGGTCGCTGGAAATCGTGCCTGTGCCACAGGCGGGCGGGGCGGAGGAGTCGAAGAAGATCGTGTACTCGGCGTTCGACTCGTTGAAGCCGGCCTGCCGGGCCGCGCTCACCAAGCCGCCGAAGCTGGTCTGCTGATCTGTCTCCGAGCTCTGGAAGCTGTCGATTCGCACCTGGCCCGCGCCGTCGCACAGCACCTTGTAGTCAGCGGTCCTACCGCCGGAGGCGAGCGCCTCTTCGTTCAGGAGCGCGTCCATCCGCCTCATCTCACCGACTATCGTCGCCTTGACCGATGCGAGGCGGTTGGTCGCTCCGCTCGGGTAGCCGTAGAGCACGTGCTGGTAGTGATCCGTGGCGCAGGCGGGCTGACGCTCAGGTCCCGACGCGTTCACCGCCCGCTCGGGAGCGGCCGGCTCGGGATCGAGGCCGTGGGTGACCACGGTGGTCGCGTCGCGTAGCTTCACGCGCAGCAGACGCTCCGAAGCGCGCTTGACGGTGCCGAGGCCGCGGACAGGCTTGTACGTGTCGCCCACGGCGGTCGGGGCGGCCGCCCCGTGCGCCAGCGCGCCCGGTGAGAGGGGCCCGGCGAAGCTCGCGCAGAGCGCTGTGAGAGCCAGTAGTGGGGCGTAGTGACGGGTGGGCAGCAAGCGGCATCCAGGGCAGGGTCACCACCTCCATCGGTGTCGCGGGGGCCGGGGGCCAGCCGGCGAGGCCCCCTTGGACGGATGGCCGGGCCAGGCGTAGGCCTGCCGGCCGGCACCCAACCGGCGCGCTACGCCGCGCGCCCTGGTACGTTTTGCGCCACGGCGTGGTGGGTATACGCCAAATCCGGGAAAGTAGGGCTGGCGCGCCAAGAGGCGGTCGGGGAGAAGAAAGGGAAAAGCATGCCAAGGACGGGGTACATGTTTGCGATCGCGCTTGCGATCGTTGGGGTCTTTACATTCTGTGCGCCAGCGGGCGCGCAGACTCAGGGGACGGAGCCTTACTGGAGCTGTGAGGCCAGCGTCGCGCGGGTGAGCCTCCTGAACAGCAACCCGATCCCCACGGTCGACCCGCTGGCCGCCAACTCGCACAAGGAAGAGTGCGCGGAGGACCTGGTCGGGGTGCCGACCATCGCGCTGCCACCGCCTCCCGCGGTCAACCCGGCGATCACCGCCACCGCCGCGCAGGCCAGCACCGAGATCCTGTGCGCCACCGACGACCCGGATCCGGCGAATTCGCCGGGCAACAACGAAGATTGCGACGCCGGTCGCCGCTCCTTCGAGCAGCAGATCATCTCCAAAGCCGACGCTGGGGACATCCACATCGTCCTTGGAGGCAACCCGGCGAACCCGGCCGACCCGTCGAATCCGTCGATCGAGCTTGTCGTGCAGGCGGCCAACACGTCCGCCAGGGCCTTCTGCGGCCCAGGAAACGTCCCGACGCTGACCAGCCACAGCAACGTCGTGAACCTCGTCCTCAAGGTGGGTGGGCTCGTTGTTCCGGTTCAGCTGCCACCGGCCGACCAGGAGGCGGTGCTCGATCTCGGAGTGCTCAAGCTGACCTTGAACGAGCGGGTCGGCACCGAGGGTGCTAAGGCGGACAACTCGCCCGCCGACGAGCTGACGCGGCGTGCAATCCACCTGGAGGTCCCCGGCGGGACCGAGCCGAACAAGGGCTCAATCGCGGACCTGATCGTCGCCGAGTCCGTCGCGGACTTCCACGGCGACGTCTGCCCGGAGGGCAAGATCGTCGTCAAGAAGGAGACGGCGCCGGACGAGAACCCCAACACGACCAGCTTCGGCTTCACCGCCGGTCCAAACCTCGTCCCCGGGTCCGCCAGCTTCAACCTCATGGACGACGGCTCCAAGCAGCTCCAGGGCACCGCGCCGACGCTGACGGCGAGCGACAACGAGGTGCTGCCCGGCATCTACAGCGTCACGGAGAACCCGCCGACGAACGACTACATCCTGACCGCCATCAACTGCGCCGAGAACCGGTCTGACAACAGCACCGTCGACGCGACCACCCTGCGCAGGGCCACAATCGACGTCGGGCCGGGTGAGACGGTCACCTGCACCTTCATCAACGCGAAGCCGCCGCCGGGCATCTGCCCCGCGGGCAGCATTCCGAACGCGCAGGGGCAGTGCATCATCACTCAGGTCAACTGTCCCGCCGGCTCAACCCTCAACCAGCAGGGCCAGTGCATAATCAACGCGGTCACCTGCCCCACGGGCAGCATCAGGCCCGACCCGAATGGACCCTGCGTGGTCACCAACATCACGTGTCCGGCCGGGAGCACCGGCCCCAATCAGCAGGGTCAGTGCATCAACAACACCACGACCTGTCCGCCGGGCTCCGCGAGCCAGTCGGGTCAGTGCGTGAACAACACGATCACCTGTCCCGCTGGAACGGAGGGGCCAAACGGGCAGGGTCAGTGCGTGAACAACACGCTCAATTGCCCCTCGGGCTCGACACAAGTCGGGAACACGTGCGTCGTGAGCCGGCCCGACTGTCCGGCTGGAACCGGCCGAAACCCGCAGGGCCAGTGCGTCATCACGAGCGTCCAATGTCCGAGCGGGACCGTCTTCAACCCGCCGACCCTCGGGTGCGCCGAGGGTCCGAGCGGCGGCATTCAGGTGCCGATCAACCAGATCGCCGGCTTCTTCCGCGGAAGCCCCTGCATCGGCCAGGGCTTCGGACCACTCGTGGGGATCCTGGGCACGGAGGGCCCGGACAGGATCACCGGCACGAATAACTCCGACCGGATCTTTGCCCTCGGCGGCAACGATCGCGTTTCGGGCGGTCGCGGCGACGACTGCGTCGAGGGCGGCTCGGGCAACGACGTGATCGACGGCAGCAACGGCAACGACACCATGCTCGGTGCAAGCGGCGGGGATCGCATCGAGGGCGGCCCCGGGAACGACCGGATGGAGGGCGGCTCCAGCAGGGACAACGTGTCCGGGGGCCAGGGCAACGACCGGATGAACGGCGGCTCGGGCAACGACCGGATGAACGGCGGCTTCGGCAACGACGTGATCCGTGGCGGTCCCGGCAGGGACGGCATCAGCAACGGCAACGGCAAGGACCGCGTCTACGGCGGCACGGGCAACGACACGATCAACGTCGCGATCGTCGCGCCGGCCGCCTTCGTGGATTGCGGGCCCGGCAGGGATCGCGTGCGGATCAGTCCCGGCAAGATCGGGAGCGCCAAGCGCGACCGGACCCGCAACTGCGAGTTCCTGTACATCGCCAAGCGGACCAGAGCACCCCGCTGAGTCGTCGAACATACGGCCAGACCGCACGGGCGCTGCGAGCCCCGGTGCTAGCCTGCAGCCATGCCCGCTCGCCTGATCTTCAGGTATCAGGTCTGCGGCGCACAGCCGGGCGAGGAGACGCGCCGGAGCCTTGAGGGCCAGCTACTGGACCTGGAATGGGGCCAGTTCACGGACGCCCCGCCGGACCAGTGGCTGCTGTGGGCCGGCAAGGGTCCTTACGGGCAGACGCGCTACGCGTGCGCAAGGCACCGGATCACCCTGCGCGACTTCGTCCGCAAGCACTACGGCACGCTCGCTGGCACCCCCACGCCCGCGTGCTGGGAGACGTCCCACCTGAGGTACGCGGCGAGCTGGAGGGCGGCCCCGCCCCCAAGCGAAAGAGAACACCGCACCAGCGCCGCCTGAGGCGCAACTCCGGCTTCGTGATGTGAGCCACGGTGACCGGCGGGAGCCCGCCCGCGCCGAAAACCGTCGAAACGATCACGGGTGGACATGGGTTGAGAGCCGCCGGGGTCCGGCGGCTTGAGCCCGCCAGAGCCCAAAACCGTCGAAACGGTCACGGGTGGACGTAGGGCAAGTGGCGCCGGGGGTCCGGGGGCGGGAGCCCCCGGTGGTCCTCAGTTCGTGGCCTCGCGCCAGTCCTTGTGGTGGCGCCGGGGCTTCGGGAGGGCATTCGCCAGGGT
>JBHEMB010000076.1:0-3294 GCA_046262855.1 Mycobacteriales bacterium
ATCAAGGACTTCGGCCAGGCCAGGTACCGGCAGCGCTACACCCTGAACCGGATGCTGGCGAACAGCTACATCACGCCAGAGGACGCGACGACGGCGTACAAGTCGCACTACCAGCGGCGGTCCTTGATCGAGCAGAACGCACCGTCGGCGCCGAAGAACCTCGCGCCGGAGTTCACCGACTACGTCACATACAAGGTGCAGCACGACCCGAGCTACGACGAGGACGCCTTCTTCCGCGGTGGGCTGCGGGTGAAGACGACGCTCGACCTCGATCTCGAGCAGGCGTTCCAGGCAGCGCTGAAGGAGGTCCTGCCCGACGCGAGCATGCCGCAGGCGGCGCTGGTCGCCGTCGACTACCAGAACGGCGACCTCAAGGCGATGGCGACGCTGCGCCGGGTACCGAAGGTGCTGGAGGGCGGCCAGGTCATCAACCACCCGACGGACACCTACAAGCCGCACGGCTTCAACCTCGCGACCAACGCGCTGCGCTCGACAGGCTCGACGATCAAGACGTTCACCCTCGCGGCCGCGCTGGAGTCAGGGCACAAGCTGTCGGACACGCGCTACGGCCCGTCGAAGGACAGGAAGCGCTGCCCCTAGGCCAAGGGCGGCTACTACACGTACGGCAACGCGGGCGACGGCGAGTCGGGCACCTTCAGCCTCGAGAGCGCACTCGCGCACTCGGTCAACACCATCTACGTCCCCTTGGCGCTCGAGGTGGGCCGCGACAAGGTCGCGCGACTCGCGGAACGCGCCGGTCTGGCCCCGCTGCCCCCGGACAAGCACAGCCTCGAGGGCCGTCCCGGCGCCCCGGCGAACTTTTGCTCCTTCGGCATCGGCGGCGGTGCCGACGTGACACCGCTGGCCGAGGCCGTCGCCTACGGCACGATGGCCAACGGCGGCCGGCACATCTCGCCCCGGTCGTTCACCGAGGTCCGCACCGGTGGGTCCGGCACCAGCCAGGGCCAGGTGCTCTTCGACCACCCGGTGTCCGGCATCAACCGCGTCGTGAGCAAGTCGGTGGCGGCAGACGTCGTGAAGGCGCTGACGAGCGTCGTCCAGTACGGCACCGGTACCGCGGTGCAGGCCGCAGGCACACCGGTGTTCGGCAAGACCGGGACGACGAACGACTCGACGGACGCCTGGTTCACCGGCTGCGTCCCCAGCCTGCGGGTCTGCATCTCTAGCTGGATGGGCTACGAGTACATCAACTGCAATCCCGCGAAGGGCCAGCACGTCGACGGGTCCTGCGGGGGCATGCACGACATCGCCGGCCAGAACGGCCAGATCTACGGCGGCACCCTCCCGGCACGGATCTTCACGCGCGCCCTGCAGCTCTACAAGCAGATCAAGCAGGACCGGGAGCTGAAAGAGGCGGGGGTCCTGGTCACCGCCTCGCCGTCGCCCACGAGGCACGTGCGGGTGCCGGTCGGTTCGGTCACTCCTGCCACGGCGCCGACTTCCCGTCGTACCCAGACACCGAAGCCGACGCTCACCGGCTCGCCGCGCCCCACCCCGGCGCAGACCAGCAAGCCACCGGCCATCCTGCCGCCGCAACCGACGCCGTCCGAGTCGCCGTCGTAGCCACTGGGGGCTGTGGCATGCTCCGGCGCGTGACGGCTCCGAACCTGTCCGATCTCGTCCGCGACGCGGCCTCGGCGACGCCGGACAAGGCGGCGCTGCTGTTCCACGGCGAGACCGTCAGCTGGGCTGAGCTCGACACGCGCGTCAGCGCGGCTGCCCGCGGCCTGCGGGCGCTGGGGGCGAGGCCGGGGGACCGGGTCGGGGTGCACCTCGGCAACACCCCGGACTTCGTCGTGACGTACTTCGGGGCGCTGCGCGCCGGGTGTGCGGCCCTGCCCATCAACACCGGCTACACCGCGGACGAGCTGGCCCACGTCATCGGCGACTCCGGCGCCACGCTGGTCGTCACAGGCGTCTCCACCGCCGGCCTCGTACAGGCGCCGACCGTGGTCGTCACGGCCTCTGCGGAGTGGCGGCAGCTGCTGTCCGACCGCACACCGGTCGAGTCGGTGGGCGGCGGCGAGGACCTTGCGGTGCTGCTCTACACGTCCGGCACCAGCGGCCGCCCCAAGGGTGCGATGCTCACGCACCGGGCGCTGCTCGCCAACCTGGAGCAGACGTCGAAGATCGAGCCGCCGGTCATGGCCGACGACGACGTGGTGCTGCTGGTGCTGCCGCTGTTCCACGTCTTCGGCCTCAACGACGCGCTCGGGGCGGTTGCCCGGCACGGTGCCACCGGCGTGCTCACGGAGCGGTTCGACCCGATCGAGACCCTCGAGCTGGTACGGCGGCACGGGGTCACGAACGTCGTCGGCGCGCCCCCGATGTACGTCGCATGGTCGATGCTGCCTGACGTCGACGACGCGTTCACCTCCGTGCGGCTGGCCGTCTCGGGCGCGGCGCCGCTGCCCCCGAACGTGCTGCAACGGGTCCTCGACGTCACCGGCCACCACGTCTTCGAGGGCTACGGGCTGACGGAGACCGCCCCGGTGCTCACCACGACGCTGATGAGCGAGGTCGCGAAGCCCGGTTCGATCGGCCGGCCTGTGCCCGGCGTGGAGCTGCGGCTGGTGGACGAGCGCGGCGGGCTGGTGGAGGAGGGCGACCCGGGCGAGATCGTGGTCCGCGGCGCCAACCTCTTCAGCGGCTACTGGCCGGACGGGGAGGGCGGCCCGGACGAGGACGGCTGGTTCGCCACGGGTGACGTGGCAGTGCTGGACGACGACGGCGACCTGCACCTCGTCGACCGGCGGCGCGAGCTGGTCCTCGTGAGCGGCTTCAACGTCTACCCGCGCGAGGTCGAGGAGGTGATCGCGACGCTGCCGGGCGTCGCGGAGGTCGCCGTCCTCGGCATCTCGCACCCCTACACGGGCGAGTCGGTCAAGGCACTGGTCGTCCGGGAGCCCGGCAGCGCGCTGACCGCGGACGACGTGATCGCGCACGCGGCCCGGTCGCTGGCCCGGTTCAAGTGCCCGACCACCGTCGAGTTCGTCGACGAGCTCCCGCACTCGGCCACGGGCAAGGTCTCCAAGGGCCGCCTGCGCGAGCTCAACGCCTGAACCAGCCCCTCGCGCATGAAGGGATACTGAGCTGGCGATCTTCCGCGGAAAAGGGCAGCGCAGGATCCCTTCATGGCGGGGGGCGGCGGGGAGCGGCCGGCCGGCCGGGGTGACGTTCGTGACGCGCGCGGGCTGCACGATGTGTGAGCAGGCGCAGCCGGTGGTCGAGCGGGTGGCCGCGCGGGCCGGGGTGCCCCTCACGGTGCTGGAC
>JBHEMB010000077.1:0-4726 GCA_046262855.1 Mycobacteriales bacterium
GAGTACGACGGTCGAGGAACCCGCTCCCCGGGATCGGACACGTCGAGGAGGATGCGTCGTGCACGTGCACGTGAACTACGAGCAGTGCGAAGCGAACGGGCTCTGCATGGCTGCTGCGCCCACCGTCTTCGAGCTGGACGACAGCGACGACTTGCACGTGCTCCAGGAAGACCCCGGCGAGGAGCTACGACCGCAGGTCACCGCTGCGGTGCGAGCCTGCCCCAAGCAGGCCATCCAGCTCACGTGACGTCGACCAGCTCAGACCCCGGCTCCTCCCGGCGAGGCGACGATGTTCGTTCTGCCCTGCTCCGGCGCGGTAGAGACCACATTGTCGGGGAGCTACGCCAGTAGAGCCGGCTCCACGGTTGCGAGCTCGCGCTGGACGTCCTCGACGCGACGCAGCGACTCCCAACCGAGCGCGGGCGGGAGGCCGCCCATCAGGGGGTGGAACGTGGCCATCGCGCAGGGACCACCGGCGTGCAGCTCCGCGGCCAGTGCAGCCGGCGTGAGTGCGCGGTAGTCGCCGGACGCACTGAGCGCGTCGACGTCGTCGTACGCCTGGTAGATCCCGCCACCCGCCTCGGCCAGCCAGCGGGCATAGGCGTTGGACTCGTGCATCGCGTACGGCGCGATCCGGTCCCAGTCCGCATCCGGGTCATCGCTCAGGTGGAAGAAGCGGGAATCGCTGCGGAACAGCTCGCCAGGATCGTCGTGACCGAGGGCGACCCGCTCCTTGCGATACGTCTCCCAGGGGCCGGTCTCCGTCGGGACGAACCCGATGCCCAGCTGAGCAGCGCGCCGCGCGGCCGCGTCGCTGCTGCCGCCGAGGTCGATCGCTGGTCCTCCAGGGGTGTGCGGCGCGGGGGTCACCAGAACGGTACGGCCACGGTGCTCGAAGGGCTCGGCGGTCCACGCCTTGCGCAACGTCTCGATGGTCTCGACGGTGCGGGCCACCCGCTCCCTCATCGGGACGTCGGCCATCGCGAACTCGGCCGGCACGTATCCGTTGGCGAGGACCAGCGACAGCCGTCCCTCGGAGATCAGGTCGACGACCGCGGCCTGCTGGGCAAGGCGGACAGGGTCGTGCAGCGGCGCGACGATCGCTGCGATCTGGATCCTGATGCGGCGCGTCCTGGCGGCCACCGCGGCGGCGAACGTGAGCGCGCTCGACAGGTACCCGTCCTCGGACGCGTGGTGCTCCGACAGCGCGACAGCGGCAAAGCCACGTTCCTCGGCGTACTCGGCCATGTCGAGCGCCGCGCGGTAGCGCGTCGCCCGTGGGACGTCAGACAGCCCCGGGTCACGCAGGTCGAAGCGGAGGACGAACAGGGCCATCAGGCGGGCAGATCCAGCAGGTCCTGCTCGCGTCGGCCAGCGGCGATGGTCCACAGGACAGCTGCAAGGGCAAGGGCAGCCACCAGCACGATGGCCAGGACCGGCTTGTTCCCGCTCGTGTGACTGGCTGCCAGCGTCGTGGCCACAGCAGGGGCGTCGGGCGCCGCGGAGAACGAGGGCGCCGGTCCGGCCACGACGGGACCGGTCGCCGGCACCGTCACGGGACCCCCCACGGGAGGCAGCGGCAGCTGCGGCGACACGCCCTGCAGAGGAGGCGGCGAAGAAGCTCCCCCGTCTGACAGCGGTGGGCTGGAGAACACGGGTGCAGGCGCCGCTTCCGTCACGAGCAGCGAGCCGGTGTCCGGCTTGGCCAGCACGATCCGATCGGTAGCCCCGGCAGCAAGCACCGCGACCGCCACGGTGCTCCCCTGCGCGAGCGATCGCGCATCGAACGTGTACGTCGTGCCGTCCGTGCTCGGGTCGGCCTTCACGACCGTCGCGCAGTCGTAGGCGGGCGCATCCGCCATCGGACCGCCCTGCTCCGCGGTCAGGCTGGTCCCCTTCAGCGGGCACACCTGCAAGGCGGCTGCGGGAGTCGTTGCCGAGCCCGAGGCGACCTTCAGCACCAGCTGACGGGGCTGCTGGGTCGGGTCGAGGTCGTAGACCAGTCCGGCGTACGCGCTCGGGCTGGTGACGCCACCCTGTACGAGGAGGTTGCCGGGCTGGACGTCCGACGGCGGCGCGACGGGGACGGGGTCACCCGGGTTGGTGACGGTCCACCAACCCTGCTCGATCGGGGCGTCGGCGAGCGCCGTCGCGGGTGTCAACGTGACACAGGCGCCGATCAGGCCCAGGGCAAGTAGCAAGCGCCGCATGTCAGGAGGCTCCGAAGAAGACAGCTCGGGCGATGTCGTCCTGCTCGAGCAGGTCGTGCGTGCGCCCCTCGAAGCGGATCTGCCCCTTCTCCATGAACACTGCCCGCGGGCAGAGCTCCGCGGCGATGTTGAGGCTCTGCTCGACGACCACCACGGTCGTCCCAGCTTCGTTCAGGGCGCGGACGATCCCGAGCAGCTCGGCGACGACGACCGGGGCCAGCCCGAGGGACAGCTCGTCCAGGCAGAGCACCTGCGGGTCCAGCAGCAGCGCCTTGGCCACGGCGAGCTGCTGCTGCTCCCCGCCAGAGAGCTTGCCGGCCTGCTGGTGCAACCGCTCGGCAAGCCGCGGGAAGGCGGCGAAGACCCGCTCGCGGCGCTCCTTGAGCAACCCGGACTGCTTGCGGATGGCGAGGGCCTGCATCTGCAGGTTCTCCTCGACCGTCATGTCGGTGAAGACGGCCCGGCCACCGGGGACGAGCACGAGTCCCTGACCGGGCAGCCGCTCCGCCGCCGTACCGACGATGTCACGGCCCGCCAGGGTGACGGTGCCAGCACTCGGCTGCGCCAGCCCGGCGATCACGCGGAGCAGCGTCGACTTGCCGGCGCCGTTGGTCCCGAGCAGCGCCAGCGCCTCGCCTTGGTGCACCTGCAGCGAGACACCGAACAGGACCTGCAGCTGGCCGTACGAGAAGTCGATGTCCCGGACGTCCAGCAGCGGCTCGCCAGTTCCGGCCGCTCGAAGGGCAGCCGACGCCTGAGTCACGAGAAGCTCCGGCTGAAGGTGCGATTGGTGATCTGCCAGCACTTGCACGACAGGTGGAACTGCAGCGGCCGCCAGTACTGGCCCCCCGTCGTGATGCGGTTGCCGGTGAAGTCGTTCGGGCCCTGGGGGAAGGACATCTCCACGGACTTCGCCCGCTGCAAGCCGGCGGCGAAGGCGTTGCGCTGCAGCACCGGGGCGTGATCGGCGGCCGCGTCGAACATGCTGACCAGAGCGCAGCTGTTGCCGGATCCGTAGGGCAGCTTGTAGACGTTGCCGAGGTTGCCGTACTTCTTGAAGGCCGCGTTGCAGCGCACCGTACCGGCGCTGGGCTTCGTGCCAGGGGTCGTCTCCTCGGCCGAGCGCCCGGCCGAGATGGCGACCGCGTCTGCGATGTTGTCGGGGTCCGGCGCCTGGCTGCCGTAGCTGAGCGCGACCAGGGAGTCGTCGGCCAGGCCGTACCGCGGTGTGAACTTCTGCTGCTGAGCCGTCTTGGTGAAGCTGGCGAAGTCACCGACGAACGACGCGGTCGTCACATGAGTCACCCCCGCGCGCTGGAACGACAGCACCGCCTGTTGGATGTCTGCCGGGTTCGCCAGTGCGCTCGGGCACCCGACGTTGTAGCTGACCATCGCCGAGCCGACGATGCTCGCCAGCAGCCTCTTCTGGTTGCTGATCATGGTGGGATCGCAGTCCCGGTAGACGAAACCGAGCATCTGGAAGCCCTTCGCCTTGTCGAAGAACCCGCGTGCCTTCAGCGCCAGCACCGCGTCCTTGTACAGCCGGTCCAAGGTGTTGAACTCGAACAGGTACGGGAAGTACTTCTGCTGCTGCGTACCCGAGATGAGGTATCCCCCGAAGTAGGGGATCCCTGCCCGCGCGTAGCAGTCCACGAGCGGGTACTGCGCATAGGCGCCGCCGTCGAGGACAGCGGCGACTCCTGCGGCCTGGATGTCGAGGCAGATCTGGTTCAGGTTGTTCTGGTCCGTGGGGTTGCCCTTGAAGTACTGGGCCGTGATCTGCCGGCAGCCGGCTCCCCCGGAGGCGTTCGCGTCCTTGATGGCGGCCTCGAAGAAGGCCTGCTGCTGGGCGGGAGTGGAGATGCCGAACAGGCTGTTGGCGGCCGGCCCCACGATGTTGACCAGGATCACCGCGATCTTGAGTCGGCTGGCACTGACGCCGGGCCCATTCCCGGCCGGGCACGCCTGGCCGCCACCGGTCGTGCCGGCGGACGTCGCCCCGCCCGAGGTGGGAATCCCGCCGGTGGTGCCGGACGTCGCCGACCCAGAGGTCGCGGTGCCGGGGAGGGTGCCGGTGGCGCCGGTCGCCGCTGTCCCGCTGGTCCCGGTCGTCGGTGCCGTGGTTCCGCCGGTGCCCGTGGTGCTCGTGCCCGGCGCGCTCGTGCCGGTCGTGCCGGTCGAGCTGCCGCCGAAGTCGGTGGCGAGGCTGCTCGGCGTACCAGTGCTGGAGCTCGGGATGAGCACCCAGACGAGTACGACGAGGGCGAGGGCGCCGGCCATCGCTGCCGCGGACCGCTCGCCCGCGGGCGCGCGTCGGATCCAGTAACGGAACTCCTGGAACGGCGTCATGTCGCTCTCCTCGGTCGGCGGGTGGCGGCGGGCCGCGCGCCCTGTGCAGGTGCGGGGTCGAGCTCGGCGCTGCGGGCGGCAGCGAGCACGCCGGACGTCGCGGGGCGGGTCGTCGAGCCGCCGGAGCGGTCGCCGCTGCAGTGCTGCTGTTCGGAGGCACCTTCTTC
>JBHEMB010000078.1:0-5118 GCA_046262855.1 Mycobacteriales bacterium
CTCGAGTCGGCTGATGACCTCGCCGGCGAGGCCGCGACGGACGCCGTCCGGCTTGACGAGGACAAGGGTGCGCTCCACGTGGGTACTCCTGGGGATCTCGGGGCGGCCACGCTCCGGTGAGCTGCCGCTGCGGCTCGCGCCAGGCTACCCGCGCCCCACCCGCACCACCGGCCCCCCTCCCACCCCCCTCTCCCGCCATGCATGGAGACCGCGATGCCGATTTCAGCGGGCGGAAAATCGGCAGCGCAGTCTCCATTCATCATGCGGGGAGGGGAGGGGAAGGGAATTAGCGGGGGGACAGGAGGCGGCGGGCCTCGCCGGCGGTGACCACGGAGCCGGTGACGAGGACGCCGGCTCCCCCGTAGGAGCCGGCCTCGTCGGCCAGCCGGATCGCGACGTCGAGCGCGTCGTCGAGCCGGTCCGCGGCCGAGACCCGGTCCGCACCGAAGACGTCGACGGCCAGCTCGTGCAACGCGTCGACCGGGAGGTGCCGCGGCGAGCCGTTCTCGGTGACGACCACCGCCGTGAGCGCGGGCTCGAGCACCTCGAGCATCGCCCGGGCGTCCTTGTCGGCGAGGCAGGCGATCACCCCGATGAGGCTCGTGAAGGCGAACGCGTCGTCGAGCGCCGCCACCGTGGCGGCCATGCCCGCCGGGTTGTGGGCAGCGTCGACGACGACGGTCGGTGACGTGCGGACCACCTCGAGCCGTCCCGGCGACGACGCCGCGGCGAACCCCTCCTGCACCACCGCCCCGTCCAGCGGGCGGCCGAGGAACGCCTCCACCGCCGCCAGGGCTGCCGCGGCGTTGCTCGCCTGGTACGGCCCGTGCAACGGGAGGAACACCTCGTCGTACCGGCCGTGCAGCCCCTGCAGCGTCAGCAGCTGGCCGCCGACCGCGACCGACCGGTCGACGACGCCGAACTCGAGTCCCTCGCGGGCGATCGTGGCCCCGACCGACGCGGCGTGGGCGAGCAGCACCGAAGCGGCCTCGGGGGGCTGGGCGGCGAGGACGACGGTCGCACCGGGGTGGATGATCCCGGCCTTCTCCGTCGCGATCTCCGCGAGCGTGGAGCCCAGGAACCCCATGTGGTCCAAGCCGACGGGGAGCACGACCGCGACGGGGGCCTCGACGACGTTGGTGGCGTCCCACAGGCCGCCGAGCCCCACCTCGACGACCGCCACATCGACCGGTGCGTCGGCGAAAGCGGCGAAGGCCATGCCCGTGAGGACCTCGAAGAACGTCATGCGCACGGGATCGTCGACCAGCTCGAGGTACGGCGCGATCTCGTCGTACACCTCTCCGAAGCGCTCGTCGGACAACGGCTGGCCCTCGATGCAGATCCGCTCGGTCGGGCTGTCGAGGTGCGGCGAGGTGAACCGGCCGGTCCGCAGGCCGTTCGCGCGCAGCAGGCTGTCGACCATCCGCGCGGTGGAGGTCTTGCCGTTGGTGCCCGTCAGATGGACGGACGGGTAGGCGCGCTGCGGCGACCCGAGCAGGTCCAGCAGTCGGCGGATCCGGTCGAGGTCCGGCTGCATGGAGGACTCGCTGGGATAGCGATCGGACAGCGCCGCCATCACGCGGGAGACGCTCACTGCTTCGGAGGGGCCTCACCGAGGGTCACCTCGATGGCTGGCTCCCCCTCGCGCAGCTCGACGGACTCCACCACGCCCGCGTTGACGATGTCGGCCTGTGCGAGCGTGACCAGCGCCAGCCGCTCCGGGGAGTCCGTGATCACCAGCGACGTCACAGGCGTCTTCATGGAGGTCTTGGCGTTGCTCTTCGCCTTGCGCACCTGCGCGAGCACCTCACCAGCGGCCGTGAGCACCGCCGGATCCCCGCTACCCGCGGCCAGCGCGGGCCAGGACGCCCGGTGCACCGACCCGTCCTGCCACCACGACCAGACCTCCTCGGCGGCAAAGGCGAGGAACGGCGCGAGCAGCCTGAGCTGGGTGTCGAGCGCGATCCGGAGCGCCCGGTTCGCCGAGTCGGCGGCCGGGCCCTCGCTGTAGGCCCGAGACTTGACCAGCTCGATGTAGTCGTCGCAGAAGGTCCAGAAGAACGCCTCGGTCCGCTCGAGGGCACGCGCGTAGTCATACGCCTCGAAAGCCTCGGTGGCGGAGGCGACCACGTCGGCGAGCTGCGCGAGCATCGACAGGTCGGCGGCCTCGGTCACGTCGCCTTCGGCAGCGCTCGGGAAGCCGAGGACGAACTTCGAGGCGTTGAGCAGCTTGGTGGCGAGCTTGCGACCCACCTTCATCTGCGCGAAGTCGACGGCGGTGTCGGTGCCGGGGCGACCGGAGCACGCCCAGTAGCGGATGGCGTCGGAGCCGTACTCCTCGAGCAGCGGGAGCGGCGTCACCACGTTGCCCTTGGACTTGCTCATCTTCTTGCGGTCGGGGTCCAGCACCCAGCCGTTGATGGTCGTCTCCCGCCAGGGCAGCAGGCCGTCCTCGAGGTGGGCGCGCACCACGGTGGAGAACAGCCAGGTCCGGATGATCTCCGGCCCCTGCGGCCGCAGGTCCATCGGGTAGACGCGCCCGAACAGGTCCGGGTCGTCCTCCCAGCGGCCCGCGATCTGCGGGGTCAGGGACGACGTCGCCCAGGTGTCCATGACGTCGGCGTCGCCCGCGAAGCCGCCCGGCACGCCGCGCTGGTCCTCGGCGTAGCCGTCCGGCACGTCGGACGACGGGTCGATGGGAAGCTGCGCCTCTGCCGGGATCAGCGGTTCGTCGTACAGCGGCTCAGCGTTGGCGTCGAGCCGGTACCAGAGCGGGATCGGCACGCCGAAGAACCGCTGGCGCGAGATCAGCCAGTCGCCGTTGAGCCCCGTCACCCAGTTCTCGTAGCGGGCCTGCATGTGCGCCGGGGACCAGGTGAGCTCCTTGCCGCGCTTGAGGAGCTCGTCGCGCACGCCGGCGTCGCGGCCGCCGTTGCGGATGTACCACTGGCGCGAGGTCACGACCTCGAGCGGGCGGTCGCCCTTCTCGAAGAACTTCACGGGGTGCGTGATCGGCTTCGGATCACCGATGAGGTCCCCCGACTCCGCGAGCATCTCCACGATCCGCTTCTGCGCCTGCTTCACGTTCTTGCCGACGAGCTCCGCATAGGGCTCCGCAGCGACCCCGTCGGGTGCCGTCGGGAGGATCCGGCCGTCACGGCCCACGATCGAGCGGACCGGCAGGTCGAGCTCGCGCCACCACGTCACGTCGGTGGTGTCGCCGAAGGTGCAGATCATCGCGATGCCGGACCCCTTCTCGGGATCGGCCAGCTCGTGAGCGTGCACGGGGACCTGCACGCCGAACAGCGGCGTCGTCACCGTCGTACCGAACAACGGCTGGTACCGCTCGTCGTCCGGGTGCGCGACCAGGGCCACGCAGGCGGGCAGCAGCTCGGGCCTCGTGGTCTCGATCTCCACACCGCTGAACGAGATGCGGTGGTAGGCGCCGGGCATCTCGCGGTCCTCGAGCTCGGCCTGCGCCACGGCCGTCCGGAAGTCCACGTCCCAGAGGGTCGGGGCTTCCTGCGCGTAGGCCTCGCCGCGGCCGAGGTTGCGCAGGAACGCGCGCTGCGACGCCCGCTGCGCCTCCGGCCCGATCGTCGTGTAGGTCTGCTCCCAGTCGACCGAGAGCCCGAGCGTCCGCCACAGGTGCTCGAACGCCTTCTCGTCCTCGGTCGTGAGGCGCAGGCACAGCTCCACGAAGTTCCGCCTGCTGATGGAGACAGGCTCCTTCGGCGGGTCGGCGGGCGGCTGGTACGACGGGTCGTACGGCAGCGACGGGTCGCACCGCACCCCGAAGTAGTTCTGCACCCGCCGCTCGGTCGGCAGGCCGTTGTCGTCCCAGCCCATCGGGTAGAAGAGCACCTTGCCGGTCATCCGGCGGTACCGCGCGATCGAGTCGGTCTGGGCGTAGCCGAACACCGAGCCCATGTGAAGCGACCCGCTCACGGTCGGCGGGGGGGTGTCGATCGAGAACACCCGCTCGCGGGGCGCGGTGCGGTCGAACGCGTAGGTCTGGTCCGCGGCCCATACCGCGTCCCACTTCGCCTCGAGGCCGTCGAGGGTGGGGCGGTCGGGCATCTGCGCGGTCACCCGCTTCAGTCTAGGGAGGTCGATCACGTGGATAACGCGGCGGCGGCCACGCCTAGGCTGCCTCGTGTGAAGATCGAGGTCGACGAGCGTTGGTCGATTGCCGGCCGCCCGCACGGCGGTTACCTGCTGCGCGAAGCGGTCCGCCCGGTCCTGACCGAGGCGCACCCGCACCCACTCGTGGTGAGTGCCCACTTCCTGCGCTCCCCCGATCCTGGTACGGCGGAGGTGCAGGTCGAGACGCTGCGCACCGGACGACGCGTGAGCCAACACCGCACGCGGGTCGTGCAGTACGGCGAGACGGTGCTCGAGACGCAGGTGACCACCAGCGTCCTGACCCCGGACGCCGAGCCGTACTGGTCACGGTCCGTGCCGGCCGAGGTGCCCCCGCTCGAGGAGTGCTTACGGGCGCCCACCGAGCCGGCGCCGGGCTTCCGGATCGGGCACCTGGACTTCGTGGACGTCCGGATGGACGCCGCGGGGCCGCGCTTCGGGGAGCCGCACCGGGTCCCCGGGGAGGTCAGCTGCCGGCTGCAGATGGAGGGCGGTGTGACGACGACGCTCGACCTGCTCGTGCTAGCCGACTCGATGCAGCCGACGGCGGCCGGCCTCGGGGTTCCGGGCTGGTTCCCGACTGCCGAGATCACGGTCTACGTGCGAGCCATCCCCGCCGCGGGCTGGCTCGTCGGGCGGCACCACACCCAGGAGCTGTTCGACGGCTGGTTCGACGAGAACGCCGAGATCTGGGACAGCCGCGGGCGGCTCGTGTGCCAAGCCCATCAGCTCGCGGGCTACCGGCTCGGCTGACCCTGGCACGTCCGCTCCGGCGGACAACGACGGGCGCGGCGCGAGCAGACGCAGCTACGCGGACTTCTCGCGGCGCTCGCGGCGGGCGGGGGTGCCGGCGTCGCGCGGGACCAGCGTCGGGTTGACGTGCTCCAGCACGACCTCGCGCGTGACCACGCACTTGGCGATGTCGCCCTGCGACGGGATGTCGTACATGACCGACAGCAGGACCTCTTCCATGAT
>JBHEMB010000079.1:0-30080 GCA_046262855.1 Mycobacteriales bacterium
GCGACGACGGATCCTCCAGTGAGGCCCCGATGGCGGTGAAGGAGCAAGCGCGCGGCAGGGTGCCCAGCATGGTCCCTGTCGCCATGGCGCGGCGCGTGACCCCAAGCGAGCCGAAGGCGTAGGACAGCGGCGCGTCCGGAATGCCCGGTGCGAGGCGCTGCACGACCACCGCCTCGAAGCCGACGTGCTCGATGGCGTCCGCCCGGGCGCCCAGCAGGTCCACCGCACCCTCACGACCCGCGCGCTCGCCGATCTCCCGGCTGACCAGGGCCGAGAGCACCGCGCTGACCACGGTGGTGACGGTGCCGACGGTCGCGCCGAGCAGCAGCCCGCCGGCGCCCGCCAGCAGCGGCCCGGGAAACAGGGCGGCGCCCAGCAGGGCCGACACGACGACCCAGACGACGGGCGCCCACGGTCCCGTCTCGCGGACGGCGTCGCGCAGGCCGTGGGCATCGACGACGTGGCAGACGTACAGCACGACAGGCAGGACGCTGATGACCACGACCAGGACGGCGAGCCGGACCCTGGGTGTCATCCCGCAACCGTAGGCTGGGGGAGCAGGAAAGGAGGCCCCGGTGGCCAAGGGCAAGAGGGGGCCGACGCCTCCGCGCGGAGCACCCGGCGGTGGTCAGCCCAACATGCAGGCGCTGCTCAAGCAGGCGCAGGCCATGCAGGCGCAGATGGCCGAGGCGCAGGAGCAGCTGGCGAGCACCGAGCTCACGGGCACGGCGGGCGGCGGGCTGGTCACGGCCACCGTGAGCGGTACTGGCGAGGTGCTGGCTGTGAAGATCGATGCCAAGGCGGTCGACCCTGACGACGTCGAGACCCTCGAGGACCTGCTGCTGGCGGCGATCCGCGACGGGCAGTCACAGGCGTCCGAGCTCGGCGAGTCCGCGATGGGTCCTGTCGCCGGCGGCGCCCAGGGACTGCTGGGCGGGCTGTAGGCCGTGTACGAGGGTGCCGTCCAGGACCTCATCGACGAGCTCGGTCGGCTCCCCGGTGTGGGACCGAAGAGCGCGCAGCGGATCGCGTTCCACCTTCTCGCAGCCGACCCGGCGGACGTGAAGCGGCTCGTCACCGCGCTGACCGAGGTCAAGGACAAGGTCCGGTTCTGCCGGATCTGCGGCAACGTCAGCGAGCAGGACGAGTGCCGCGTCTGCCGCGACCCGCGGCGAGACCTGTCGGTCATCTGCGTCGTCGAGGAGAGCAAGGACGTCGTCGCGATCGAGAAGACCCGCGAGTTCCGCGGCCGCTACCACGTGCTCGGCGGCGCGATCTCCCCGATCGAGGGGATCGGCCCGGACGACCTGCGGGTGCGCGAGCTGATGACCCGGCTCGCCGACGGCGCCGTCACCGAGCTGATCCTCGCCACCGATCCCAACCTCGAGGGCGAGGCCACTGCCGCCTACCTGGCGCGGCTCGTCAAGCCGATGGGCCTCAACGTCACCCGGCTGGCCAGCGGCTTGCCGGTCGGAGGCGACCTCGAGTACGCCGACGAAGTAACCCTTGGCCGAGCCTTCGAAGGTCGCCGTACTGTCGACGTGTGATCCGTCCCCTGCAGCCCGCCGACGTCCCCGCTGCCCGCCAAGTCACCCACGACGCCATGGCGGGCCTCGGCGAGGAGCTGCCAGAGGACACCCCGGAGGTCGTCGCACGTGGCCGGGCGCGCATCGCGCACCTGCTGCAGACCGATCCGCAGGGCGCCTGGGTCGCCGAGGAGGACGGCCAGGTGGTGGGGTGCGCTCTTGCCCTGGTACGCGAGGGGATGTGGTTCCTCAGCCTGCTGATGGTCGACCCGGCGCACAGTCCAAGGGCCTCGGGCGACAGCTCCTCGACGCGACCCTGCAGACGGCGACGGACCGGTCCTGGATCCTCGCGACGACTGACCCCGCAGCGCTGCGGCGGTACCGCCGGGCGGGGTTCGACCTGGTGCCCTGCCTCACCGCGAAGGGCAGCGTCGACCGGTCCCTCCTGCGGGTCACCTCCGTGACCGAGGGCAGCTGGGGCGAGCACGGCGAGCTCGTCGACGACGTGACCCGGAAGGTCCGCGGAGCCGGGCTCGCCGAGGACCTGCCCTACCTGGAGCGTCACCAGTTCCGGTTGTTCGTCGCGGACGGCGGCTTCGCCATCCTGCGCCCGGCGGGCCTTGCGTCGCTCGCCGCGACGGATCCGGGCACCGCGGCGGAGCTGCTCTGGACGGTGCTGGCCGAGGCGCCTGCGCCCATCGAGATCGACTGGCTCGCGCACGACCAGCAGTGGGCCATCGACGTCTGCCTCGACGCCCGGCTGCCGCTGCTCAAGGGGGAGGGGCACGTGTTCCTGCGCGGTCAGCCGCCGATGTCGCCGTACCTTCCCAGCGGCGTCCTCGGCTGAGGGGTGCCTCCACTTCTCGCCGTGGCCAGCACTTGACGGGGCCTGCGCCACGCTCCGTGCAGCCGCGCCCACAGGGACAGCGGTGAAAAGGTGGAGGCACCCCCCGGTCAGGCGACGCGCTGGCCGACCGGCAGGGCCCGGGTCGGCGTCTGCAGGCGCCGGGCGGTGAGAAAGAGCGCGCCGGCGCCCACGAGGACGTCGAAGCCCAGCCCCCAGGGCCACACCGGTGAGCCGTTCGAGGCGTCGGGGGCCTTGTGGGCGTTGCGGACGGCGTCGCCGATGCCGCCGAGCGGGTCGCTGTCGCGCAGGTTGCTGACGTGCACGCCCTGCTGCTCCAAGGCGAGCCGCCGCTCCCTTTCCGCGGCGGTCTCGGGCGAAAGCGAGGGTGCGGCGTCGGCAACGATGACGAACGGGTTCGGCGCGAGCAGCCACCACACCCGGTCCGGGCGCGCCCGCTGGCCCTCGAAGACCTGGTCGGGACACGCACCGGCCGCGTTGTCAGGGCAGAAGCCGGACACCCGCTGCGAGTAGCTCTCGGTCGACAGCCCCAGCGCGATCGCGAAGGTGACCGTGGTCCCCACGGTCAGCGCGAAGACGACCAGGTATGCGAGCACCCCCGACGTCGTCGTCCGGCTGAGCAGCGAGGACAGGCACAGCGAGATCGCCACGACGGTGCCGAGCAGCAAGGCCACCACGAGCGTGACGACCATGACGCGGCCGAACGGCACACCCCCCTGCGTCATCGTGTAGAGCACAAGGGGCAGCGTGAGGGCGAGGAACACCAGCGAGGTGCCCCAGGCGGCGACGAACTTCCCCACGGCGATGTCGCCCGCGGTCAGCCGCGTCACCTGCAGGGTGGCCAGGGTGCCGCGCTCGCGGTCCCCGTTCACCGACTGGGCGGACAAGGTCGGTACGACGAGGAGCGCGAGCCCGAGGACGAGCAGGGTGAGCCCGCCGTACACGATGACGCCCTTGTCCTGCGCGCGCCCCTCGTCGACGGTCTGCACGGCGAGCCGGATGAGCACCGTCACGAGGGCGAGCACCCCGAACCAGGAGCCCAGCAGCCAGCGCCACCGGCCGGCCCGGATGCGGATCGTGAACTCCTGCTCCGCGACGGTGAGAACGCCCTGCCGGGTCACTGCGTCAGCTCCAGGTACGCGGCTTCGAGCTGGCCCCCGACCGGCTGGCAGGAAACCACGCGGACGCCCTTTCCGATGAGAGCCGCCAGCAGATCAGCCGCCGCCTCGTCGGAGGCGAGACGCACGTCGACCCCGGCCTGCGTCGGCTCGTCGTGGTCGGTGCCCTTGAGCGCCCTGAGCAGCGGCGGCGTCGACAGTGCGCGGATGCGCCAGGTGCGGGTCGAGGCGACCGGCAGGGCGTCGAGCCGGTGCTCGCCGACGGTGACGCCCTGGTCGACGAAGACCACGGTGTCCGCGACCTCCTCCAGGTCGGCGAGCAGATGGGAGCTGACGACGACGGCACAGCCCTGACCGGCGAGCTGCCGGAGAAGCTCGCGCAGCTCAACCCGGCTGCGGGGGTCGAGGCCGGACGCCGGCTCGTCCAGCAGCAGCACGGACGGCGAGTGCACGAGAGCGCGCATCAGCCCGAGCCGTTGCTTCTGCCCGCGGGACAGCGTGTGGACCGGCAGCTCGGCCTCGTCGGTGAGCCGGGCCTGTTCCAGCAGCTCCGCCGCGCGGGCGACGTAGTGCGGCAGCTTCATGGCGCGGCCGCAGAACTCGAGGTACTCGCGGCAGGTCAGGTTGTCGTAGAGCCCGAAGGCGTCGGGGGCCCAACCCATCCGGGCCCGGACCTCGTCCGGCGACGTGACCGGGTCGAATCCCGCGACGCTGACGGTGCCGGCGTCCGGGACCAGCAGGGTCGCGAGGACGAGCAGCAGCGTGGTCTTGCCGGCACCGTTGGGCCCCACCAGTGCGGTGACGTCGCCGGGCCGCGCGGTCAGGTCGATGCCGCGCACGGCCTGCACCCGACCGAACGAGCGCCGCACGCCGTGAGCCACCACACCTTCCATCGGCCGCACGCTACGCGGAAAGCGGCTGCCGACGCCGGTACCCTGGAGGCATGGGCCTGGTCGTGCAGAAGTACGGCGGGTCGTCGGTGTCGGACGCTGAGCGCATCAAGCGGGTGGCGGAGCGCATCGTCGCGACCCGCAAAGCCGGCCACGACGTCTGCGTCGTGGTCAGCGCTATGGGTGACACCACCGACGAGCTGCTCGACCTGGCGCAGCAGGTCTCGCCGCTGCCGCCCGGCCGGGAGCTGGACATGCTCCTGACCGCCGGTGAGCGGATCAGCATGGCGCT
The DNA here is from genome assembly GCA_046262855.1 of Mycobacteriales bacterium. Lineage (GTDB taxonomy): Bacteria > Actinomycetota > Actinomycetes > Mycobacteriales > SCTD01 > RYN-111. The sequence goes on from JBHEMB010000079.1 coordinate 4,692, forward strand.
GCTCGCGATGGCCATCCAGAACCTCGGCATGAGCGCCCGCTCCTTCACGGGCAGCCAGGCGGGCGTCATCACCGACTCCTCGCACGGCAAGGCGCGCATCATCGACGTCACCCCTGGCCGCATCCAGACGGCTCTCGGCGACGGCCACGTCGCGATCGTCGCCGGCTTCCAGGGCGTCAGCCAGGACACCAAGGACATCACGACGCTCGGCCGCGGGGGCTCGGACACGACCGCGGTGGCGCTCGCTGCCGCGTTGGCCGCTGACGTCTGCGAGATCTACACCGACGTCGACGGGGTCTACTCCGCCGACCCGCGCCTGGTGCCGAACGCGCGCCAGCTCCCGACCCTCAGCTACGAGGAGATGCTGGAGATGGCGGCCTCGGGCGCCAAGATCCTGCACCTCCGCTGCGTCGAGTACGCCCGCCGGTACAACGTGCCGGTGGTGGTCCGCTCGTCCTTCTCCAGCAAGCCCGGTACCACGATCACAGGAGAACCATCCGTGGAGCACGCCATCATCAGCGGTGTCGCGCACGACCTCTCCGCGGCGCGCATCACGGTCGTCGGGGTCCCCGACAAGCCGGGCGAGGCCGCGGCGATCTTCCGGGCGATCGCCGACGCCGAGGTCAACATCGACATGATCGTGCAGAACGTGTCCGGTGCCGCTGGTCGCACCGACATCTCCTTCACGTTGCCGAAGTCGGACCTCGCCACCGCCTTGTCGGCGCTGTCGAAGCGGCAGGCCTCCGTCGGCTTCGAGTCGCTGCTGTCCGACGAGCACATCGGCAAGGTCTCCCTGGTCGGCGCCGGTATGCGCAGCCACCCCGGCGTCTCTGCGACGTTCTTCGAGGCGCTCGCCGAGGCGGCCGTCAACGTCGAGGCGATCAGCACGTCGGAGATCCGGATCTCGGTCGTCACCCGTGACACCGAGGTCCCGGCCGCGGTCAAGGCCGTGCACGAGGCCTTCGACCTCGGCAGTGACGAGGAGGCCACGGTGTACGGCGGTACCGGCCGATGACCCGCCTGGGACTGGTCGGTGCTACCGGCCAGGTCGGCGGTGTCGTGCTGAGGCTCCTTGCGGAGCGCGACTTCCCGCTGGACGAGCTGCGCCTGTTCGCCTCAGCGCGCTCTGCAGGGACCACGATCCCCTTCAAGGGCAAGGAGATCACGGTCGAGGATGCCTCCACCGCGGACGTGAGCGGCCTCGACCTGGCGATCTTCTCGGCAGGTGCGACGACCTCGCGTGCGCAGGCGCCCCGGTACGCCGCCGCCGGCGTCACGGTCATCGACAACTCGAGCGCCTGGCGGATGGACCCCGAGGTCCCCCTGGTCGTGAGCGAGGTCAACGGCGACCAGGCGCGCAACGCTCCCAAGGGCATCATCGCGAACCCCAACTGCACGACGATGGCCGCGATGCCGGTGCTCAAGCCGCTGCACGACGAGGCCCAGCTGGTCCGGATGATCGCCTCCACCTACCAGGCCGTCAGCGGCTCGGGGCTGGCCGGCGTCGAGGAGCTGGTCACTCAGATCCAGAAGGTCGCCGACCACGCCACGTCGCTCGTTCATGACGGCGCCTCGGTGCAGTTCCCCGACCCGGTGAAGTACGTCCGTCCCATCGCCTTCAACGTGCTCCCCATGGCGGGGTCGATCGTGGACGACGGCCTGTTCGAGACCGACGAGGAGCAGAAGCTCCGCAACGAGTCCCGCAAGATCCTGGGCATCCCCGACCTGCGGGTCACGGGCACCTGCGTGCGCGTCCCCGTGTTCACCGGCCACTCGCTGTCGCTGACGGTCGAGTTCGCCCGTGACATCACGGTGGCGCGTGCGCTCGAGCTGCTCGGGAACGCACCTGGTGTGGTGGTCACCGAGGTCCCGACGCCGCTGCAGGCTGCCGGCCAGGACCCGTCGTACGTCGGCCGGGTCCGGCAGGACGGGACGAACGGCCTCTCGCTGTTCGTCAGCAACGACAACCTGCGCAAGGGCGCCGCGCTCAACGCAGTGCAGATCGCCGAGCTGCTCCGATGAGCGCCTCACCTTGAGCTCCCCGGGCGACGACCCCACGCAGGCTGTTCCCGCAGCCGCCGTCATCGGCGGCCGGTATCGCCTCGACGTCCTGGTCGGCCGGGGCGGAACCGCTGAGGTCTGGGCGGCCACCGACACCCAGCTGGACCGGACCGTCGCGCTGAAGCTCGTCACGGTCGCCCACGACGAGTCCTCCGCGCGGGCCGCTGACGAGGCGCGCACCTTGGCGCAGCTCAGCCACCCCAACCTCGTGCAGGTCTTCGACGCTGGCACTGACGGCGGCGGCCGGCCCTGGGTCGTCATGGAGTACGTCGACGGCGAGACGCTCGGCGAGGCGATGCGCAGGGGCCCGCTGCCCCTGGCGCAGGTCACCGAGATCGGCATCGCCGTCGCGGATGCGCTCGCCCACGTGCACGCCGCCGGGCTCCTCCACCGCGACGTGAAGCCGGGCAACGTGCTGCTCGGCCGCGTGCCCGGTGGCGGCCGTGACGAGATCCGCCCGAAGCTCACCGACTTCGGCATCGCCCGCCTCGTCGATGCCGCCAGGGTGACGACCACGGGCCTCATGGTCGGCACCGCTGCCTACCTGGCGCCCGAGCAGGTCGCGGGTGAGCCCGTCGGGCCGGCCGTCGACGTCTACGCGCTCGGGCTGCTGCTCCTCGAGGTGCTCACCGGCAAGCGGGAGTACGGCGGCCCGCCGGTCGAGGCGGCCATGGCCCGGCTGCACCGCGCGCCGGACATCCCCACCACCCTGCCGAGCGGCTGGGCTGGTCTGCTCAACGCGATGACGGCCCGCGAGCCGCAGAACCGGCCGTCTGCCGGCGACGTGGCGTCGGCCCTGCGCAACCTGCAAGCAGGTACGTCGGCGACGACCGTCCTCCCTGCTGCGGCCGCTCCCGTCGCGGATCGCACGACCGTGATGCCGCGCACTGCGGCCGTATCCGCTCCGGTGCTGGTCGGGAAGGGCTCGCGCAGAGGCTTGTACGCCGTGCTCGGCGCTGCGCTCCTCCTGGCGGCCGTCGGGGTCGGCATCCTCGTCTCGCAACAGCGCGAGGCCACGCCGCGCCAGATCGCTCCGGTCAGCGACGACACCCCCCCGTCGGTAGGCACGCCCACGAAGAACCTGGTGGGCAAGGTGAACGGGCTGTGAAGCGACTCGCTGCCATCGCCGCGGTGGCGCTGCTCGTGACGTCGTGCAGCGCCTCCACGCTGTCGCTGAAGGAGCAGCTCAAGGACGACACCGCAGCGCTGGTCGATGCGGTCAACGCCAAGGACATCTCGGGCGTCCGCAGCGCTGTCGGGGCCGTCCGCACCGACGTCACCAACCTGCTCAGCCAGAACCAGATCCGACGGCTGGACGCCATGGCGATCGACCGGTACCTCGACCAGATCGACGCGAACGTCACCGACCTGGTCGCGCCGTCGCCCACCCCGACGCCCTCCGAGTCACCGAGCCCGTCGCCGAGCCCGACGCCGAGCCCCACCCCGTCGCCGACGCCGTCTCCGACGCCCAGCCCCACGCCGTCCGCGACGCCGCCGGTCGAGACGTCACCGCCGCCACTGCCGAGCCTCAGCACGACGCTCGACGAGGGTAGCCCGTCAGCCACGCCGTAGCCCCGCCTCCGCAGACCTGGGGGCTCTCGCACGCGCCATGGGCGACCCCGGCAGGGCACAACTGCAACGTGCATCCCCCGCTTGCAGGCCGTCCTGAGCGTGCTGGTGCCGGGTTGGGGCCCGCGACCGCACGTGGATGTTGCAGGTGTGCCGCTTCAATGCCGGCGCGGTCCCGCTCGCCTGTCGCAGAGCGCAGCGGTTGAGCCGCTCGCGGTCGGGTAGCCCGAAAGCGGAGCTGCCATGACTTCGTTGTCGATGTTGCGCCGGCACCCGCGGGTCGTCGACGAGCTGGACGAGATCGAGACCTTCGCCGAGGCATTCGAGGTCCCTGCCGGTGCAGTCGTCATGCAGGAGGGGGAGCCCGCCGGTGGCTTCTTCGTCGTGCTGTCCGGTGAGTTCACGGTGCTGCTCGAAGCCGAGCCGACAGCCATCGTGCTGGGCACCGTCGGGCCGGGCGGATGCTTCGGCGAGATCGACCTGCTGCGCTGGGGGGTGCACTCCACCACGGTGCGGGCCGCGACGGCGGGCGAGGTCGTCGTGCTCGGCGAGAACGCGCTGCGAGCGATCATCACGGACGCGGCCGCCGCGGGCGTCGACCTGCCGAAGGCGGCAGCCGCGTACGTGGGTGTGCTCGACTGGGAAGCAGAGACCGCCTAGCGGTTGCTCAGGCGGGCAGGGCGAGTCCCAGGTGCTTGGCGACGAACTCGAGCTCCGCCCGCATCTGCCGGATCCGCTCGTCCACGACGAGTGAGCCGTGCCCTGCGTCGAACCGGTAGACCTCGACCGTCTTGCCGAGCCGCTGCGCTGCTGCGATCCAGTTGTCGATCTGCCGGATCGGGCAGCGCGGGTCGTTCGCGCCGGCCAGGATCAGCACCGGTGCCTGGATCTGGTCGATGTACGTGAGGGGAGAGCACTGCTCGTAGAGCTCCGGCAGGTCGGACGGTGACCCGCCGAACAGCGAGCGGTCGAAGGCCCGCAACGACTCCATCTCGTCCTCGTAGGCAGCGACGTAGTCGGCGATGGGTACGGCCGCAGAACCGAGGTCCCACAGCTCGGGCTGCGTGCCGAGCCCCAGCAGCGTGAGGTAGCCGCCCCACGAACCGCCGGCCAGCACCGTCCTCGACGCCAGGCCGGACTCCACTGCCCAGGCGCGGACCGCCGCGACGTCCTCGAGCTCAGTCAGGCCGGGCCGTCCCTCGATGGCATCTCGCCAGGCGGCGCCGTAGCCGGTGGAGCCGCGGTAGTTCACATGCACGACGGCGCAACCGAGGTCCACGAAGGCAGCCCGGTCCGCGGCGAAGGAGTCGCCGTCGTGCCACTGCGGCCCGCCGTGGACGAGGAACACCGTCGGGAACGGACCGCTACCCGCCGGTCTCGCGACGAGCGCGTGGATCTGACCGCCCGGCCCATCGACGTACACGTCCGTGACAGGGACCGACGGCGGCGGTGGTGCGCCCGGAGCCTCGAGCACCGTGGCCCCGGAGGTCGAGCGGATGACAGCGGGGGTAGCCGAAGAGGACCAGCGGTACTCGACGGAGCCGTCCGGTCGGGGGGTGGCGTCGACGACCGACCCCTCCGCCGGACCCAGGTCCTCGACGGATCCGTCGAAGCCGACCCGGTGCAAGGTGGCGCGTCCCCGCGCCTCGGAGACGACCAGGAGGGCAGAGCCGTCGACGACGTACTCGGCGGTGAGATCACCGGGCAGGTCGATGTGCAGGCGGTCGACCTCGCCGGATCCGAGGTGCCACAGCAGCGGCTCGGGGCGCCCGTCCTTCTCGTGCAGTGCGAGCACGGTCGAGCAGTCGGGGGAGAACTCGATGCCGTGCAGGCCGAGGCCGTCGCCGTCCCAGAGATCCCCGACGACGGTGCCGTCGACGGTCAGGACCCGCAGCGCTCGGTGCCGCGAGTCGCCGTGCTCGGAGTGCTCGACGAGGACGAGGCGGTCGTCCCTCGACAGCGCGGCGACATCGGCGTCGTCCTTGGAGGCGTAGAGGACGGTCGTCGCGTCGGGTCGTACGACGTACACGGTCGAGCCGTCGTCGGTCGAGACGCCCACGACCGCGAGGGCTCGGCCGACCTCGCAGCCGGCGCTGTACCCGGGAGGCACCCCAGGCGTCGCCTCGACGGCGGTGCCGCCGGCGAAGGGCTGGCGCTGCCAGCTGCCGAACTCGTCACCGTCGGAGTCGTCGAACCACCACAGCCACTCGCCATCGGGCGAGATCGTGCCGTCGGTGGTGCCATGCGGCCGGGAAGTGGCCTGAGCAGTGGCGCCGGTTGCCCGGTCCCACGTGTACACCTCGAAGGTGCCGGTCACGTTGCCGGCGTAGAAGCACCTGTCGGGTGCGTCCTGCGCCCACTCGGGCAGCGAGACGCGGGGGGCCCGGAAGCGATCTTCCCAGGCGGTCACGAGGTGCTTCCGGGACGGGCGCTGCGAGGCATGCTCGGAGCCTAGATGGGGCTTCGGTCGGGACCTGCGGGTGCCGATAGCTTCAAGGTGAACCCCTTGGAAGAGCTTGCTGCCGCCGCCTACGAGGACGTCGCGATCACCGAGGTGATCCGGCCCGCCGCGGTGCTCCCGGAGTCGGCGGCGCGAGTCGTGCTCGTCGAGCTGGCCCTGCGCGACGTCCGCAACGACGGTCAGTGGTGGAGCAGCCCGACGATGTGGCGTCGCTACGACCGGCCCTGGGACGAGGTGGAAGGCCCGGGCAGCTCGGAGCTGATCGGCAGCTTGCAGGTCACCTACGGCACGCCGACGAGGTACGCGATCACCGTGTACCGGGCGACGGTCACGCCGTTCGGCGGGCAGCACGGCTGGACTGTGGAGGCCCTCTGCGACGAGGCACTCGGCTTCGGCGGGTACACCCTCGCCGACTGCCCGCGCGCCGACCTGACGCCGCCGCCCAAGCCGTTCCGGATGGAGACGGGGACAGCCGCTCCAGCGTCCTAGCCGCGCCGGCTTCAGGCCTTCTTGCGGCCGAGCTTCACGATGCCCTTGTCGAGGTCGACGCCCGGCGGGTCGCCCTCGGTGTCTTGCTGGTAGGCGGTGTTGGCCATCCGCCGCTGCTCGTCCGCGGTGTGCTGGACGCCGGGGCTGAAGACCGTCATGAGCTCGCCGAGCGCCCCCGTGGCACCGCCCTTCGGCTGGGCCTGGAGCTTCTTCCACCGCTTGTCGCGACGGGCCTGCTCCTCCTCGGAGGTCACCCCACCAAGGTAGGCGCCCGCACCGGTTCCGGCATCCTTTCGCGGCGACCGATCCAGGCGTAGCCCGTCCTGCGGAGCGGCTGCTCCACGAGCCGGTGCAGCCCCCATGCCGCCAGCAGCGCCACGCCGACGCCGATGGCGTTCGTGGTCATCGAGTCGTCGTGGCGCAGGTCGCGCAGCACGTGCAGCGCCAGGGCGTGCACGAGGTAGAGGCAGTAGCTGATCTCGCCGAGCCAGACGAGTGCGGGGTGGCGGCACAGCATGGCGCCGGTCCCGGCCGGGGCCAGCACCAGGGCGGTGACGAGCAGCGTCGCCGGCACCGCGACCAGCGGCCCGAGCAGCACCTGCCGAGGCGGCCCGTCGCTGGCGAGGAGCAGGCCGGTGAGCACGAAGCCGCCGACGAACACCGGGACGGCGAGCCGTACCGTCAGCGGATCCATCGCCGGGCGCCGTCCACGGAGCGGCACCACGAACGCGAGAGCCGCACCCAGCAGCAGGGCGGAGGGTCGACCCGCGGGGAAGAAGTTCCACCAGCCCGCCGCGTGCGGCGCGACGTGAGCGACCAGGTCCGCGACGGCCCAGCAGCCCAGGTAGGCGGCGACGCACGAGAGTGCGGCTGCCCGGGCGGGCAGCCTGCTGAGCAGCAGGACGAGAGCCGGCCACACCAGGTAGAACTGCTCCTCGGCGGCGAGCGACCACGTGATGTGGAACGGCCCGCGGCACTGCGTGGCCGGACCGATCGGCAGGTCCATGGCATGGCTGCTGGCCAGTGCCAGGCACCGGCCGCCGAGGGGTACGTCGGTGAGCAGTACCCAGGCCGCCAGCGCCAACAGGGTGACCGCGAGCGCGGGCAGCAGCCGCGCCGCGCGCCGGCCGAGGAAGAAGCGCCAGCGGCGGGCACCGAAGGGCGCGAGGTCGAGAAGGACGTGCGTGATGAGGAACCCGGAGAGCACGAAGAAGACGTCGACGCCGAACAGGCCCGCCGACAGGTGCTGCACGTGAGCGTGCGCGGCGACCACCAGGGCGATGGAGATTCCGCGCAACCCGGTGAGTGCCGCGATGCGGCCGGGGGCGGGGGTCATCCGGACAAGCCTAGGCAAACCGGACGCCCGGTGCTGCTGCTGGCCCCAGGAAGCGGCGTGTAGCCCTCGAAAACTTTTTTGCGTGGGTCGGGGTCGCCCGAGCGACTACGGGTTGTGGGCTTCCCAGCTCAGCCCGCAACGGGGGAGCAATGCGACGCATCCAGCAGGCGGTGGCCTCGAAGTGGGCCGACTACCTCATCTTCGCCGCCCGCTACGACGCTGCGGAGAGCCGCATCTCCCGCGTCCGGGTCCATGCCGACCATGGCGACTCGCTCGGCCCCGGTATGGAGCTCCTGAGACACCAGGTGATCAGCCTGCTGGCTTCGGGTACCACCTTCGCCACGATGCTCCGGGGCCACGGCGAGCAGGGCTGGAAGCGGGGCGCCTTCGTCACGCCGGTGGTCCTCGACGGGGTGACCTACCTCCGCACCGACCAGGACGACGCCGCAGGGGACGACCTGGACGGGTTGCCGACGTTCTAGCCAAGCGCGTGTGACAGTGGTCGGGGTGACAGGATTTGAACCTGCGGCCTCTACGTCCCGAACGTAGCGCGCTACCAAGCTGCGCCACACCCCGATGGAAACTGAGCACCAGCCTAGCGGACACGCGCACTAGCCTTCCGGGCCATGGGAGCCCTCAAGGAGCAGCTGCAGTCGGACCTCACCGCCGCCATGAAGGCGCAGGACGAGCTCGTGCGCGCGACCCTGCGCATGGTGCTGACCGCCCTGGGCAACGAGGAGGTCGCTGGTGCCTCCGCGCGGCAGCTGACGGACGACGAGGAGCTCAAGGTCGTCGCCCGCGAGGCGAAGAAGCGGCGGGAGGCTGCTGAGGCGTTCGCGTCGGGCGGCGCGACCGAGCGGGCCGAGCGCGAGCTCGCCGAGGAGCGGGTGATCGCGGCCTACCTGCCCGCTCAGCTCTCGGACGACGAGCTGTCCGCGCTGGTCGCGGCTGCGGTCGCAGAGACGGGTGCGAGCGGGCCGCAGGCGATGGGGCAGGTGATGAAGGCCGTGAACCCGAAGGTCGCCGGCCGCGCCGAAGGTGGCCGGGTCGCCGCAGCGGTGAAGGCAGCTCTCGCCGGCGGCTAGGGAGTCGGCGTCCCGGTCGGTGCGGGCTCGCGCGTCGGCTTCGGCTTGTGCGTGGGCTTCGGGTTGCCCGTGGGTGAGGGATTGGCGGTCACGATCGGCGTCGCGCTCGGCTCCGGCGATGCGACCGGGGCCAGGCCGTTGGACGGCACGATCGTGATGACCGATCCGGCGGGGGCGGTGCCCGCCGGCGACTGGGACGCGATGACCCCGGCGGGGACGGGTGCGCCGTTCACGGCAGGCGCGACCGCCACCTCGAACCCGGCGCCCTGCAGCTGCACCTTCGCGTCCGCGGTGCGCAGCCCCACGACGTTCGGCACCGGGACGCGCGCGGCGCTGCCGGCACCGGCACCCAGCATCGGCGGCATCGCCTCGACTGGCTCGCCCTCCAGGGCCGCTCGCATCAGCTGGGCGAAGATCGGTGCGGAGATGCTCCCGCCGTACACGGCTCCGTAGTAGCGGCCGTTGATGCTGATGCGCTGCATGGCCGTCGGGCTCGCCGTGCCCATCCAGACAGCGGTCGCCAGCTGCGGCGTGTAGCCGACGAACCAGGCTGCCTTCTCCTCGTTGGTGGTGCCCGTCTTGCCGGCCACCGGGCGGCCGATGCGGGCGCCGCCGCCCGTGTGCGCTCCGCTGCCGTCGACGACGCCGCGCAGCAGCGAGGTGACCTTGTCCGCGACCTGAGGTTCGAGCACCTGCTCGCAGGCGGGGCTGTCGAGCTTGACCGGCTTGCCGGAGCTGTCGGTGATGGACAGGATCGGGTTCGGCGGGCAGTAGGTCCCGTGCGCCGCGAACGCCGCGTAGGCGCCGGCCATGGCGAGCGGGCTGTAGCCGTGCGGGCCGGCGGCGCCGAACACGAACGACGGGTTGTGCTGGATGTGATCGCCCGCGAAGGAGCCGTCGACGTCGCGGACACCGAGCGCCTCCGCGAGCGCCACCGGGCCGTCGATGCCGGTGCGCTCCTCGAGCTGGATGAACCAGGTGTTCACCGACGCCCAGGTCGCGCGCACCATGTCGAAGGTGCCGGATTCCGAGTCGCCGGCGTTGGACGGCCCGCACCTGCGGTCGCCGGCGGTGTAGGTAAAGGCCTTCGGGCAGTACCGGGTGGGCGCGTGCAGCGTCAGCGACGTGGGGATGCCCATCTGCAGGGCGCGCGCGAGCACGAACGCCTTGAAGGTGGAGCCGCCCTGGAAGCCGCGTGAACCGCCGATCGCGAAGTTGTTCTTGGTCTCGTACCTCTTGGTGCCGAAGCCGCGGTTCACGGCCATCGCCTTGATCTCACCGGTGCCGGGCTCGACCGTGTCGGCGACGGCGATCACGTGCGAGGGGTCGGACGGGGGCACCTTGTCCCGGACGGCGGTGTCGGCCGCGCGCTGCACCTTCGGGTCGAGGGTGGTGATGATCGTGTAGCCGCCGGAGAGCAGCTTCTCCTGGCGCTCCTGGAGCGTGGTTCCGAGGAACGCGCCGACGGGGCCGTACTCCAGGTAGCGGCGCACGTAGTCGCAGAAGAACGGTGCGTAGACGGCTGCCTCGCAACCGGGCTTCGACGAGACCACGTGCACCCCGGGGTTCTCGCTGACGGCCTTGGCCTTCTGCGCCGGGGTGAGGTAGCCGAGGTCCACCATGCGGTCGAGGACCACGTTGCGCCGGACGATGGCGGCCTTGAGGTGATCGCTGGGATCGAACCTGCTGGGGTTCTGGACCATCCCGGCAAGCATCGCCGCCTGCCCGGTGGTGAGCAGCCCCACGCGCCGGTTGAAGTAGTGCCGGGCCGCCGTACCGATGCCGTAGACGCCGCTGCCGTAGTAGGCGATGTTGAGGTAGCCCTCGAGGATCTGGTCCTTGGTCATGTGCTTCTCGAGGTAGAGCGCGTAGCGCGCCTCCTGCAGCTTGCGCGTCACCGACCGCGCGACGGCGGCCTTCTGCTCGGCCTCGCTGCTGGCCGTCTCGATCAGCAGGTTCTTCACGTACTGCTGCGTCAGCGTCGACCCGCCCTGCGTCGAGCCGGAGCTCGAGTTGTGCAGCACCGCGCGCAGGGTGCCCTTCACGTCGATGCCGGAGTGCTCGTAGAACCGGTTGTCCTCGATGGCGATGAGCGCGTCCTGCGCCACCTTCGGGACCTGCTTCAGGGTGACGGCCACGCGGTTCTCGGTGTACAGCGTCGCGAGCGGCTTGCCCTCGCGGTCGAGGATCTTGGTCGCCTGGGGCAGCACCAGGGCAGGTGGCTTCTCCGGCCGGAGCTGGTCTGCGGCGCTCTTGCTGGCCAGGCCGAGGCCGCCGATGAGCGGGAACGCCAGGCCGGCGAGGCAGGCGCCGGCGAGCACCGAGAGGACCAGCGCGAGCGCGACGCGCACCAGCGCCGAGGGGTACTGCACCCGTTGAGCCTACTTCGGGCGAGCTGACCGGGCCGGGATGTCCGATCCGCCCGGTATGGCCCAAAAGGACTACAGCAGGGGGGCCCGTTCGGGTGCTGCCTCTCCGGACGTCCGCTTTCTACCGTTCGGGCAGCCCCACCACCCTCAAGCTGGAAGCGCCTTGGACATGCGTACTCCCGAAACCCTTCACGACTGGACCTCGCTGGCGTCCTGCAACACCACCGACCCCGACGAGCTCTTCGTCACGGGAGCTGCGCAGAACCGTGCCAAGGCCGTCTGCATGGGCTGCCCAGTCCGCACCGAGTGCCTGGCCGACGCCCTCGACAACCGCGTCGAGTTCGGCGTCTGGGGAGGCATGACCGAGCGCGAGCGGCGTGCCCTGCTGCGCCGCCGTCCCGACGTACGCTCGTGGAAGCAACTGTTCGCCCAGGCGCGCGCCGCGGACGCCGTCTAACCGGCGAGCTCGCTGCCGACCGCACGGAGGCCGGCCAGGTCGTGCACGTCGCCCGGCTGGGCGGCCACCTGCACGACCGGAACCCCCGGGTGGGCGGAGGTGAACCGCTCCTGCAGCCGGGCTTCCCGCTGCGCCAGCTCCACCCGCTCGGCGTGCAGCCGAAGGATGCCCGCGGTCAGCGGATCCGCATCGCCCGCGGCGTCGAGCGACTTCTGAGCCGTCAGCTGCGTGGTCGTCGACCGGTGGACCCGGTTGACGACCAGCCCGGCGAGCGGCATCCGCTCCTCCGCGAGCCGCTCGGCGAAGTAGGCCGCCTCCCGCAGCGCGTCCCGCTCGGGCGCGGCGACGACGAGGAACGTCGTCCCCGGCGCCTTCAGCAGGTCATAGGTCGCCTGCGCCCGCTCCCGGAAACCGCCGAACATCGTCTCGAGCGCCCCCACGAACTGGCTGACGTCCTGCAGCACCGACGCACCGATGATCTTCGTGATGGCGTTGGTGAAGACGTTCAGCCCCGCCGTCACGACCTTCAGGTAGGCGCGGCCACCCGCCTTCGCCGGCGCGAGCAGCACCCGGACGAGCCGGCCGTCGAGGAACGTCGTGAGACGGTCGGGGGCGTCGAGGAAGTCGAGGGCGGACCGCGTCGGCGGGGTGTCGACGACGATGAGGTCCCATTGGCCCGTGGCCCGCAGCTGCCCGAGCTTCTCCATCGCCATGTACTCCTGCGTACCTGCGAAGGAGCTCGACAGCGCCTGGTAGAAGGGGTTCGCGAGGATCTGCTCCGCCTTCGCCGGCTCGGCGTGGGTGAGGACGATCTCGTCGAACGTCCGCTTCATGTCGAGCATCATCGCGTCGAGCTCGCCGTCGACCCCCTGCACAGCGCGAGGGACGTTGTCGAGCTCCGTCAGACCCATCGACTGGGCCAGCCGGCGCGCTGGGTCGATGGTGAGCACGACGGTCTTGCGGCCGCGCTCAGCCCCCCGTACGGCGAGAGCGGCCGCCGTCGTCGTCTTGCCCACCCCGCCGGAACCGCAGCAGACGATGATCTGGGCGGTGTCGAGGAGCTCGTCGACCTTCAGCTCCCGGGCCGTCATGCCAGCCCCTGCGCCTTCAGGGTCGTCGCGAGCTCGTAGAGGCCGCCGAGGTCCACGGTGTCCGCCAGGAGCGGGAGCTCGTAGGTGGGCCTTGCGAGGTGGGAGAGCGCGTCGCGGCCGCGTTCCTCGAGAGCCGCGCGGGCGGCGAAGTCCGAGGCCTCTCGCAGCAGGGCGGGAGCCAGGGAGGCGTCGAGCCCGGCGGACGCGAGGCCGCTCGCGAGATCTCGCCCGACCGTGCCTGCCTCGACCGCGGCCAGGTCCTCGTGACTGAGGAACGGCGAGCGCACCATGTTGACGATCACGCCTCCGACGGGCAGCCCGACCTCAGTCAGGTCCTCGATGGCCTCGATGGTCTCCTGGACCGGCATCTCCTCCAGCAGCGTCACCAGGTGGACGACCGTCTGGGGGCTCTTGAAGACGGCCATGACGCCGTCGCTCTGTGCCTTGAGCGGGCCGACCTTGGCGAGGTTGCCGACCTCGTGCGTGATGTTGAGGAAGCGGGTGACCCGCCCGGTCGGAGGCGCATCCACCACCACCGCGTCGTAGTACTTGCCGTGCTGCGGCCCGGACCGGGTCGTGACCTCCTTGATCTTGCCGGTCAGCAGTACGTCGCGGATGCCGGGCGCGATGGTGGTCGCGAAGTCGATGGCGCCGATCTTGCGCAGCGTCCGGGCCGGGATCCCGGTCGGGGACAGCTTGTAGAACATGTGCAGGTAGTCGAGCAGCGCCTGCTCGGCGTCGACCGCCAGCGCGTAGACGTCGCCGCCGCCCTGCGCGACGGCAACCTTGCGCTCCTCGTAGGGCAGCGGCGGGCTGTCGAACAGCTGGGCCAATCCCTGGCGGCCCTCGACCTCCATGAGCAGCACCTTCCTGCCGCCCGCGGCCAGGGCGAGGGCAAGCGCCGCGGCGACCGTGGTCTTGCCTGTGCCGCCCTTCCCGGAGACGACGTGCAGCCGCGCCGCGGGGAAGTCGGACATACCCCGAGCCTAGGACCGGCCGGACGACGCTCCCGTTCAGGCCGGGGGGTGCCTGCAGAGGAGTACGGCGGAACGGCGCGCCGGGTAGGCGATTAAGGCCGAAATGCCAGCAATGGCGGGCAGGAAGTCGAGATCTGAGCGCGAAGACAGGCCAGGTGACACGGGCCACACCCCGTGCCAGTACGGAGGACCCCCCCACCATGCTCACGCCTGTTTCCCCACCGACCTGGCGAGGACGAGCGGAGTGCCGGCGTGACGACGCCGCGCACTTCTTCGCGCCTGCCCACTTCGAGCGCAAGGACGAGAAGGACCACCGGGAGGGCAAGGCTCGAGCGCTCTGCCATGCCTGCCCCGTCCAGTCGGCCTGCCTCGAGTACTCGCTGACCGTCCAGGAGCCGCACGGCATCTGGGGCGGGCTCAACGAGCTCGAGCGCCGCCGGCTGCTGCGCAAACGAGCCGCCGAGGCCCAGCAGCGCAGCGCTTGACGAGCGGGGACCGCAGCGCTTGACGAGCGGCCCGTCAGTCGGCGTCGGGCCGGGATAGCCTCGCTGCCATGCAGAAGTGGGAGTACATGACGGCGCCGCTGCTCATCCACGCGACCAAGCAGATCCTCGACAACTTCGGCGAGGACGGCTGGGAGCTGGTCCAGGTCGTCCCGGGCCCGAACCCCGAGCAGCTGGTCGCGTACTTCAAGCGGACCAAGGGATGAGCGCAACCGCCCGCCTCAAGGAGCTCGGCCTCGAGCTGCCGCCGGTCGTCCCGCCCGTCGCGGTGTACGTGCCGGCCATCCGGACTGGATCGCTGGTGTACACCAGCGGCCAGCTCCCGATGGCTGCCGGCGCGATGGCCCAGACCGGGCTGGTGGGCGGGCCCGTGACGCCCGACCAGGCCAAAGAGCTCGCCCGCACCTGTGCGCTGAACGCGCTGGCCGCCATCGACGACCTGGTCGGGCTCGACAGCATCACGCGGGTGGTGAAGGTCGTCGGCTTCGTCGCCAGCGCACCCGGCTTCACGGGCCAGCCGGGTGTCGTCAACGGCGCCTCCGAGCTGCTCGGGGAGATATTCGGCGACGCCGGGCGGCACGCCCGCTCCGCGGTCGGCGTGGCCGCGCTCCCGCTGGACGCCCCGGTCGAGGTGGAGCTGATCGTCGAGGTCGCCTGATGGATCTCAGCGAGCTCGAGGAGCTGGCCCGCGCGTTCCACCGGGGCGACAAGGTGCCGAGCGAGCCGCGGCACGCGTCCACCGTGGTCCTGCTCCGCGACGCCGCCGAGGGTCCGGAGGCCTATCTGCTGCGCCGGGTCAAGGGCATGTCCTTCGCCGGCGGTATGCACGTCTTCCCCGGCGGTTCGGTCGACCCGGACGACGAGGACGCCGACATCGGCTGGGCCGGGCCACCGGCGGCGCAGTGGGGCACGTGGTTCGGCGCGTCGGAGCGCCTCGCCCGCGCCCTCGTCTGCGCCGCCGTACGGGAGACCTTCGAGGAGTGCGGCGTCCTGCTCGCGGGCGAGTCCGCGGACCACCTCCTCGAGGACGTCACGAGTGACGAGTGGGAGGCCGAGCGGGTGGCGCTCGAGGCTCGCGAGCAGTCCCTCTCGCAGCTGCTGGCCCGGCGCGGCCTGGTGCTGCGCGCCGACCTGCTCCGTCCGTTCGCGCAGTGGGTCACCCCCGAGGTCGAGCCCAAGCGGTTCGACACCCGGTTCTTCCTGGCGGAGCTCCCCGCGGGACAGGCCTGCCGCGATGTGGGCGGGGAAGCGGACACCCGGCTCTGGATGCGGCCGCAGGCGGCTGTCGAGAGCGGGCTGCGGATGCTGCCGCCGACCCATAACACGCTGCTGCAGCTCGCGCACTACCCCGACGTGCGCAGCGCCCTCGACGACCCTCGCGTGGTCACCGTCGTGGCGCCGAAGCTGCTCGTCATGCCGGACGACAGCGTGAAGTTCGTCGTACCCGGCGATGTGGAGTACCCGACGGCCGACCCGCGGAAGCAACCATGAGGCAGGTCACGGAGTCGGCTGGTGTCGTGCTCGCGCCGAACCCCGGCCCGATGACGCTCGAGGGCACCAACACCTGGATCCTCAGGGAGCCCGGCTACGACGGCTGCATCGTCGTCGATCCGGGACCGCTGCTCGAGGAGCACCTCGCCGCCGTTGCCGCTGAGGGCCCGGTCGACGTCGTCCTGCTGACGCACGGCCACGCCGACCACAGCGAGGGCGCCGCCCGGTTCGCGGAGCTGACCGGAGCGAAGGTCCGTGCACTGGACCCGGCGATGCGGCTGGGCGAGGAGGGCCTCGGCGAGGGCGACGTCGTGGTCGGCGGCGGGCTGGAGCTGCGCGTCCTCGCGACGCCAGGGCACTCGAGCGACTCGCTGTGCTTCGCCCTGCCCGACGCCGTGCTGACAGGTGACACGATCCTGGGCCGCGGTACGACGGTCGTCGCCCACCCCGACGGCGTGCTCGCCGACTACCTCGAGTCGCTGCGCCGGCTGCAGGACATGGGGGACCGGGCCGTCCTGCCGGGTCACGGGCCTGAGCTGCTCAGCGCGGGTGACGCGGCCGCCATGTACCTCGCGCACCGCGAGATGCGGCTCGAGCAGGTGCGATCGGCGGTTGCCGACGGGGCCCGCACGCCGCGCGAGGTCGTGGAGATCGTCTACGCCGACGTCGATCAGGTGCTGTGGGCTGCGGCCGAGCTCTCCGTGCGGGCACAGCTGGACTACCTCTCGACATGACCGCCTGCCCGGTCTGCGGCACCCCGGTCGTCCCCGACGCGAGGTTCTGCTTCCACTGCGGCGCAGCACTGGCCGAGACGGCCTCCGAGGTCGAGACCGACCGGCGGGTGGTCACGGTGCTGTTCGGCGACCTCACCGACTTCACCAGCTGGGCCGAGGATCTCGATCCGGAGCGGGTCGGGGTCGTGACCGATCGGGTGCTCGCGAGTCTCGCCGCCATCGTCACCGAGTTCGGCGGTCACGTCGACAAGCTGGTCGGGGACGGGCTGATGGCGGTCTTCGGTGCACCAACGGCGCACGAGGACGATGCCGAGCGGGCTGTCCGGGCCGCGGCCCGGATGCAGAGCTCGGTGCGGCGCCTGGTGGCCGAGGAGAGCGGCGGTGGCCGGCAGCTCGGTCTGCGGGTCGGCCTCAACACGGGTGAGGTCATCGCCGGCGTGCAGGCGCGCCTGTCCTACACCGTCGTCGGCGACACGGTGAACACCGCCAGCCGGCTGTCCGACGTCGCCGGTCCCGGCGCCGTCGTGGCCGGTCGAGACACGGCCCTGGCCACGATGCCGATCGCCTCATGGCGTGCGCTACAACCGTTGCGGCTCAAGGGAAAGCGCGAACCCGTCGAGGCATTCGAGCTGACGGGACTGCGTCCGGCCGGCGCCACCCGGCTCGGCCTCGGCGACGAGGCGCCCTTCCTCGGACGCGATGCGGAGCTCGGGCTGCTCATCGGCCGGACGAACGACGCCGTCGACCGCGGTACCCCCCGCACCGTCCTCGTCACCGGCGAGGCGGGAGTGGGCAAGACCCGGCTGGCGCAGGAGCTGACCCGCTACGCAGGTGAGCTGCCCGACGCCCGCGTCCTCTGGGGGCGCAGCGCCCCGTACGGCGAGGGCCGCGACCTGGCAGCGGTCGCCGAGATGATCCGGACCGCCTGCGGCATCGAGGAGAACGACGACGCCGACGCGGCACGGGAGCGGGTCGGGCGGATCGTGGCGAGGCTCGAACGGGAGGGCCGGCAGCAGCTGCCATCGCACCTCGAGGAGTCGCTGCGGCTGCTACTGGGTCTCGAGGACCTCGACGTCGGTACCCCCCGCGATGCGGCGACGCCCGGCTCCCTCGTCGGCGGCGACCGGGTGCGCGAAGCCGTGGCCGCGCTGTTCACCGCCTTGGGTCGGGAGGGGCCGCTCGTCCTCGTCCTCGACGACCTGCACTGGGCAACCCCGAACATGGTGGACGGGCTGCTGCAGGTCGCGCGTCGGGTGCGGGGCGGTGTGCTGCTCCTCGGACTGGGCCGGCTCGACATGCTCGACGTACCAGGACGTCCGGAGTGGTGGGTGGAGCTTCCGGAGGTGGAGCTGCTGCCACTCGTACCGCTCGAGGACAGCGCCAGCGAACGGCTGCTCAGGGCCTACCTCGGCAGCCACGAGATCGACGCCGAGGTCCGGACCGCGCTGCTGTCGCGCGCGCAGGGCAACCCGTTCTTCCTCGCCGAGCTGCTCCACCTGCTGGTCGACCGGGGAGCGCTGCGGCGCGGCCCCGAGGGGTGGGTGCTCGAGGGCGCCGTGCCCGAGGACGTCCTGCCGGCCGGGGTGCAGGCGGTGCTCGCCGCCCGGATCGACGATCTCGACGGAGCGGCCAAGGGCGTGCTGCGCGACGCCAGTGTCATCGGGCTGCGCGTCACGCTGCCGGCTTTGGAGGCGGTAGGCCGGTCCTCCGGGCACGGCGACCCGGCGGTGGTGCTGGCCGCGGTCCAGACCCTGCTCGACCGGCGGCTGCTCGAGCCGGACGGGGAGGGGTACGCCTTCGGGCACACCCTCGTGCGGGATGTCGCGTACGCCGGGCTGGCCAAGGCGGACCGGGCCCGTCGGCATGCCGCTGTCGCCACGTGGGCGCAGGGCTCGACAGTGCGGAGCGCGCAGGCCGACCTCATCACCGCCTCGCAAGGCGAACGGGCTGTGCGGCTCGCAGCGGAGATGGCGCTGCCGGCCGGCGACCCCTCCTGGCAGGCCCGGGGGACGGCCTTCGCCGCGTTGGCGCGGCTGGCACAGCTGGCACTGGGCCGGGACGACAGCGTGCAAGCCGAGGCCGTGCTTTCCCGCGCACTCGCCCTGGCCGGCCCGGAGTTCGGCGACCCGCTGCCCGCGGATCTGCTCGTACCGGTCCGGGTCGCGCACGCCCAGGCGCTCGCCGCGCTGCACCGGCTCGAGGAAGCCGAGCAGGAGCTGGTGCCTGCCCTCGAGGGCCCGGAGGACGCGGTCCGCACCGGTGCGCTGCTCGTGCTCGGGGAGGTACGGCGCAAGCGCGGGGACCTCACCGGAGCCCGCGGCGCGTTCGAGTCCGCCCTCGTCACCGCCGGTGCCTCCGGCGTCGACCGGCTGTCGGGGGAGGCGCTGCGTCAGCTCGGCCTGCTCGACTACTTCGACGGCCGGCTCGGCGACGCAGAAGAGCGGTTCCAGGAGGCGCGGGCGCTGGCGCTGACGGTCGACGACGAGCGTGGTGCCGGCTGGGCACTGCAGCACCTCGCCTGGAGCGCCACGACCCGCGGTGACTACGCGCGCGCGGACGAGGCCCTCGAGGCGGCCGCCGAGGTCTTCGCCAGGCTCGAGGACACCGGCGGGCTGGCCTGGGTGGCCGGGACGGAGGGGTTCGTCCGGGCGCTCCAGGGCCGCTTCATCGAGGCGCGCGAGCTGGCCCGGTCACTGCTGCCGGTCGGTGAGCAGAACAACGAGCGCTGGGGTGTGGGGGCGCTGCTCACCATCGACGCGATGGCCGCAGCCGAGCTCGGCGACGTCGTCGTGGCCGCCAACGAGGCTGAGCGGGCTCGCGCGCGGTTCGCCGAGATCGGCGACACCTGGGGCCAGTCGCTCGCGCTGTGCGCCGCTGGCGTGAGCGCGCGCGGCGCCGACCTCCCTGACCGGGCCATCGCCTTCCTCGAGCAGGCCGTCGAGCTGGCCGAGAGCGGCGGCCATCCGCTCAACGCCGCACTCGCCGTCGTCGCCCTGGGGTGGACCCACCTCGACCGCGGCGAGGTCGACGCTGCCGAGGCCTGCGTCACGAAGGTCGGGGCGATCCTGGGCGGGCTCGACCTCGAGCCGCACGCCGCACTCGGTGCCCGAGTGCTGCTCGCACAGGTGCTGCGGCAGCGCGGCCAGCGCGAAGAGGCGGTCGGCGAGCTCGATGCCGCCCTCGCGGCAGCCGGCGACGCCCCCGGTCTGCTGTTCCCGCGCCGGCAGGCGCTGGCGCATCGGGCCGGCACGCTGCTCGAGCTCGGCCGGCTGGAACAGGCGTTGGGCTCGGCCCGCGAGGCGGTCGCGACACCGGCGGAGGACGTCCGCTCGCAGGTCCTCGGGCTGCGGGCGCTCGGGACCTGCCTACGGGCGGCCGGTGACGAGGCAGCTGCCGCGACCGCCCTGGCGCGCGCCCTCGAGATCGCCCGCTCCACCGGGCAGCGCTCCGAGCTGGCCGCCACCGAGCGCGCGCTCGCCGCCACCGCACCAAGATCGACGGAGCGTTGACACACTTTCGCCGGCCAGTTGAGCGCTGAGACGCTCCGTCGATCTTGGGAGCATGCGGCAGCCGCCCCGGCGCGGTTCCGCAGCGGCAAGGCGGCAGGATGCAGGGCATGACGAACCTGCTCGACGTTCCTCCGGACTGGGTGACGCTGCGTGCCGAGACGCCTGAGGGCAACCCGATCGTGGTGCTCATCGACAGGGCGATCGCTACGACCGTGCCCTACGACATCTTCACGATGCAGGTGGCCATCGCGGTCCCGCTCGGCGAGACCCGCGACGGCCTGCCGGCCGAGTCTGACAAGGAGAACCTGCGGACTCTCGAGCAGGGGATGGTGGACATGGCCGACGGCGAGGGGCGGCTGGTCGCGGTGATGACGCTGGAGGGCATCCGCGAGTGGATGTTCTACGCGCGGACGACGGAGTGGTGCCGGCCGTTCGTGGAAGCGGGCCTGTCGGTGAAGTACGCCGAGGACCCGACGTTCAGCGGCCTGCTCGAGCTATCTGGCGCGGCGGGCTAGCCGGTCGCCGTCGAGGATCGTCAGCGCCCGGGAGTCGACCCGCACCCAGCCGCGGGAGGCGAAGTCGGCCAGCGCCTTGTTGACCGTCTCGCGGGACGCCCCGACGAGCTGGGCAAGCTCTTCCTGCGTCAGGTCGTGGTGCACCCGCAAGCCGTCGGGCTCCTCCGAACCGAACCGCTCCGACAGCGCGAGCAGCTGCTTGGCGACGCGGCCGGGCACGTCGGTGAAGATGAGGTCGGCCAGCGCATCGTTGGTACGGCGGAGCCGGCGGGCGAGCACGCGGAGCAGCTGCTCGGCGATCTCCGGGCGATCCGTGATCCAGGGCCGCAGGTCGCGATGGGCGAGCGACGCGAGCCGGGCGTCGGTGACGACCGTGGCGGTGGCGGTGCGCGGGCCGGGGTCGAACAGCGACAGCTCGCCGAACATGTCTGAGGGCCCCATGACCGACAGCATGTTCTCGCGACCGTCCGTCGCCCGGCGCCCGATCTTCACCTTGCCGGTGAGCACGATGTAGAGCGTGTCGCCCTGCTCGCCCTCGGCGAAGACCGTTTCGCCGCGACCGTAGTCGGCGTACTCCAGCGACGTCGCGACGGCTTCTGCAGCCTCTGTCGCGATGCCTTGGAACAGCCCCGCCTTCGCCAGGACCTCGTCCAACGTCCGTGCCTCCCCGTTCCGTGGTCGTGCGCAGTGTGTCAGATCACGTTGCGCCTGACGCGCGCACACGTGCCTTACTGGCGGGTACGCCGTCCTTCACTGACGCGCGCGTCCGGGTAGCAGTCGGGACAGCCTGCGCCGTCGCCAGTAGCGCTCGAGGGCCGGTGCGTAGCCCTCGCTCACGAACGTCTCGACCTCATCGGGCCTGGCGGTGTCCAGAAACGTCTCAAGCTGCTCGTCGACCTCGGTCTCCTCGCGCAGCGGTCGCTCGACCCGCTCCATCGCGAGCATCAGACCGAGCAGCGCCAGCGGGAGCAGCAGCCCCAGCAGCAGGACGGACACGTGCCGACGTTACGCCACTCGTCCGCGGCGGGGCTGCGACGGCAGCGCGGACAGGCACAGGTTGGGCTCGTCGCGGTAGCGCGCGATGAGCTCCGACGTCGCCTCGCCGAGCCGGACGTGCAGGGCGTTGCGATACGACGACAGCTGCCTTTCCGCCTCGTCGAGGTCGGCCTCGAGCCGGGTCAGCGCGGTCGCGTCGGACGGGTCGACCTGGCGCTCCCAGAGGGCGGCGAGATCGGGAAGCGGCGGGATGTCGCTCGCGGCAAGGACCTCGACGAGCGCTCGGCGGCCCGCACCCACGCGCTCGTCGGTGAGCACCGGCTTGAGGTTCTCCGACACCAGGTCGCCACCGGCGCGTACGACGTCGAGCCGCGCCTGGATGATGCGGCGCCAGTAGGAGACGTTCGACTCCTCGGCGGTCAGGACGGTCCGGTAGTCACGCAGGCCGTCCAAGGTCAGGTGCGCGTGCTGCTCGCTGCGCTTCGGCTCGGGGCGCACGTGCGGCTTGCGCGCGCCCTGCTGGACCTGCTCCATCGACGGACCCTTCCCTCGTCGTCACGCTCTGTGATCGACACATGGGACGTCGTCAGGAACCCCGGGTTCCTTGAGGACGATCACCGGAACGGACGAGTCGAGGCATCCGTCACTAGGGTGGGTGCCATGGCAGCCCGGGCGGACGAGACTGGGCCGACCAGCAAGCTCGCGCTGACCCGCCGGGCCCGGCGGATCAACAAGGAGCTCGCCGCGCTGTACCCGCAGGCGCACTGCGAGCTCGACTTCAGCACCCCGCTCGAGCTCTGCGTGGCCACCATCCTGTCGGCGCAGTGCACCGACAAGCGGGTCAACGAGGTCACTCCGGCGCTGTTCCGCACCTACACCAGTGCCCAGGACTACGCGGCAGCTGACCGCGCCGCGCTGGAGGAGGCGATCCGGCCCACCGGCTTCTACCGCAACAAGACGACCTCCCTCATCGGCCTCGGGGCAGCCCTCGTCGAGCGGTACGGCGGGGAGGTGCCGCCGCGACTTCAGGATCTCGTGACCCTCCCTGGCATCGGGCGCAAGACGGCCAACGTCGTGCTGGGCAACGCCTTCGGCATCCCGGGTCTGACCGTCGACACCCACTTCGGGCGCCTGGTACGGCGGTTCGGCTGGACGTCCGAGGAGGACCCGGTCAAGGTCGAGTCGGCCGTGGCGCAGCTGCTGCCCACGTCCGAGTGGACCATGTTCAGCCACCGTGTGATCTTCCACGGCCGACGGGTCTGCCACTCGCGCAAGCCGGCCTGCGGGGCCTGCGCCATCGCCCTGCTGTGCCCGTCGTTCGGCGAGGGCGAGACCGACCCCGTCAAGGCCGCGAAGCTCGTCCGTCCCGACGAGTTCTTCCGGTCCACCGCATGAACCCAGCGCGCTGGGCGGTGCTCGGGCTCGTCCTGGTGGCCCTGGGCGTGTCGATCGGCTACGGGCTGCGCGGCGGCACGTCGGACACCAACACCGCCTCGCTCGCACCGTTGCAGGCCCAGGCCAGGCTGGAGCCGTGCCCGCCGGGGCTCGGGCCGAGCTTCCCGAAGCTCACGCTGCCCTGCCTCGGTGGCGGTCCGCGGGTGCAGCTGCAAGCCGCAGGCAGCGGGCGGCCGACGCTCGTCAACGTGTACGGCTCCTGGTGCGACCCGTGCCAGCAGGAGATGCCCGTGCTGCGGGCGTTCTACGACAAGGCCAAGGGCGCCGTCGCGCTGGTGGGCATCGACACCGAGGAGCGCGACCCGCGGCTCGGCCTGCACTTCGCGATCGACATGAAGCAGCACTGGCCGGCGATCGTCGACGACGAGCGGCTGGTCGGCTCGCACTTCCAGCCGGGCGTGCCGCTGATGGTGTTCACCTCCGCGTCAGGCGACGTGACGCACGTCGAGTCGGGGGGCTACACCTCGCTGGTCACCCTTGAGCGCGACGTCCGCCGCTACCTCGGCGTCGCGCTGTGATCCCGGACTGGCTGCGGCCGCTGGCAGAGCAGGTTCCGCTGGTGAAGGCGGAGCACTTCACCCGGTTCCTGCCGCCACCTTCGGGGGGCCGCGACAGCGCTGTGCTGATCCTGTTCGCCGATGGCCCGGACGGCCCGGACGTGCTGCTCATCGAGCGCGCGGCGACGCTGCGCTCGCACGCGGGCCAGCCCGCCTTCCCGGGCGGCGCTCAGGACCCGGAGGACGACGGCCCGGTCGCGGCGGCCCTCCGCGAAGCCGAGGAGGAGGTCGGGCTGCGGGCCGACAGCGTCGACGTCATCGGCGTGCTGCCGGCCCTCTACCTCCCGCCGTCCGGGTTCGTCGTGCATCCGGTGGTTGCCTGGTGGCGCGAGCCGCACGAGGTCTCGCCGGTCGACGTCGCAGAGGTGGCGCATGTCGTGAGGGTGCCGCTGGCCGACCTCACCAACCCCGACAACCGCTTCCGCATCACGCACCCCAGCGGGTTGATGGGACCGGCGTTCGAGGTCAAGGACATGGTGGTCTGGGGGTTCACCGCCGGCCTGCTGGCCGGCCTGCTCACTCTGGCCGGATGGGAGAAGCCGTGGGACAAGGACCGCTTCCGGGAGCTCGACCCCGAGACCCTGCGGCTGGCCATGAAGACCTGGGAGCAACGAGGAAGGAACGGTCACGCGTGAAGAAGAGGGCCACCCTGCTCGCCGTACCTCTGCTACTGGTCTCCTGCAGCAGCGGGTCGCGCGGCACGGGTTCCGTGACGACGTCGGGAGCCGCGGACGCGCAGACGGTGAGGGTCGAGATGCGCAACGACCTCAAGTTCCACCCGAGCACCGTCAACGGGCGGATCGGCCGGGTCACGTTCGACGTGGCGAACGTCGAGTCCATTGCCCACAACCTCGTCTTCGACGAGGACTTTCTCGGCAAGACCGGAACCGTCGACGGCAAGACCGACGAGAAGCTCACTGTGACGTTCGACAAAGCCGGCACGTTCTCGTTCACGTGCACGTTCCATCCGGGTATGGCAGGAAAGGTCGTCATCGCGTGAGTGCGCCGTCATGAGTGGGCCGTCATGCGTGGGCGTGGTGACCTGCTCGACCTGATCCTGCTGGGCGCCTGTGTGCTCTTCGGCATCTCCGGCTACCGGCAGGGTTTCGTCGTCGGCGTACTGTCGTTCGTCGGGTTCCTCGGAGGCGGTGTCGCCGGCGCCAAGATCGCTCCCTCGCTGACGCACTCGGGATTCTTCTCCGGCCTGCCCCCGACGACTGTGGCCGTGTCGGTGGTGTTCTTCGCCGCCGTGCTGGGCCAGCTGCTCGCGACGGTCGCCGGGGGGTGGGTGCGCCAGCACCTGGTCTGGCATCCCGTGCGCGTCGTCGATGCGGTCGCGGGCGCGGCCATCTCGGTCATCTCGCTGCTGCTCGTCGCTTGGTTGGTCGGTACGGCGGTCGCCAGCTCCCCGTTCACCGGGCTGGCCGCGCAGGTGCGACGGTCGGAGGTGCTCGCGGTCGTGGACCAGGCTGTGCCGGGGGGCGCCAAGGGGCTGTTCGCGTCGTTCCGGCGGGTGATCGACAACCGCGGCTTCCCGGAGGTCTTCGGCGACCTGGTGCCCACCGACGTACGGCCTGTCGACCCGCCTGATCCCACCCTCGCGACCTCCGCCGTCGTGCAGTCCGTCCGCTCCCGGGTCTTCAAGATCACGGGTGTCGCGAGCTCCTGCTCGCGGCGGATCGAGGGCAGCGGCTTCGCCTACGCGCCGGGACGCGTCATGACCAACGCGCACGT
>JBHEMB010000080.1:0-5066 GCA_046262855.1 Mycobacteriales bacterium
TCCTGCGCTACTGCCTGCCGCTGTTCCCGTGGGCGGCGCACGAGCTCGCGCCGTACGTCATCACCTTGTCGATCATTGGCATTCTCTACGGCGCGCTGCTCGCCATGGGCCAGAAGGACATGAAGCGGCTGGTGTCCTACACCTCCGTGGCGCACTTCGGCTTCATCGGCATGGGCTGCCTGGCCTTCACGACGCAGGCCGGCACCGGTGCGGTGTTCTACATGGTCAACCACGGGCTCTCGACGGGCGCGCTGTTCCTCGTCATCGGGTTCCTCATCGACCGGGGCAAGAGCCGCTTCGTGAGCGACTACTCCGGTGTCGCGAAGGTGGCGCCGGTGCTGGCCGGCTTGTTCTTCGTCAGCGGCTTGAGCGCGTTGGCGCTGCCAGGCCTGTCGACGTTCATCTCGGAGTTCCTGGTGCTCGTCGGCACCTTCACCCGCTACAAGGTCGCGGCCGTCATCGCGACCACCGGCATCATCCTCGCCGCGCTCTACATCCTGCTGGTGTTCCAGCGCACCATGCAGGGCAAGCTCGCGGCCGCCAACGAGGGCTTCAAGGACCTCAAGGCCCGTGAGATCGCAGCGGTCGCCCCGCTGCTGGTGCTCATGCTCTTCCTCGGCTTCTACCCGAAGCCGGTGACCGACATCATCAACCCGGCCGTGAAGGCGACGATGCAGGACACCCACTCGAAGGACCCCGCGCCCACGGAGAAGACCGCGGCGGGGGTGCGCTGATGGTCCCCGACATCCAGGCGCCGTCGATCGCCTACCTACCGCTGCTGCCGATCCTCATCGTCTTCGGCGCGGCCACCCTCGGTGTCCTGGTCGAGGCCTTCGTCCCGGCAGCGTCCCGTCGCGCCGCTCAGATCGCCGTGGCGGTCCTGGGACTCGCCGTCGCCTTCGGGTTCGTCGTCTACCTCGCCGACGACGGGACGCACCGCCTTGTCGCCGAGTCGGCGATCGCTGTCGACGGCCCCACACTGTTCGTGCAAGGCACCCTGTGCCTGCTCGGCATCGGCAGCATCTTCCTGCTCGCCGAGCGCAAGCTCGACCAGAGCGGCGGCGAGGTCGTCAGCCAGGCCAGCCACCTGCCGGGCTCCCGCGAGGACCTCGCGCTGGCAGAGAGCCGTCGGGTGCAGACCGAGGTCTACCCGCTCGCGATGTTCGCGCTCGCCGGCATGCTGCTGTTCCCCGCCTGCAACAACCTGCTGCTGATGTTCGTCGCCCTCGAGGTGCTCAGCCTGCCGCTGTACCTGATGGCAGGTCTCGCCCGGCGCCGTCGGCTGCTGAGCCAGGAAGCCGCGCTGAAGTACTTCCTGCTCGGGGCCTTCGCGAGCGCGTTCTTCCTCTACGGGCTCGCGCTGCTGTACGGCTACGCAGGCTCCGTCGACCTCGGCGACATCCTCAACGCGACCGCGACGACCGGGAACAACGAAGCGCTGCTGTTCCTCGGCATCGCGATGCTCGCCGTCGGCCTGCTCTTCAAGGTCGGTGCCGTGCCCTTCCAGGCCTGGACGCCGGACGTCTACCAGGGCAGCCCCACGCCCGTTACGGCCCTGATGGCGGCGTGCACGAAGGTGGCCGCGTTCGGCGCCGTGCTGCGGGTCTTCTACGTCGCCTTCGCCACCAGCAAGTGGGACTGGCGGCCCACGATGTGGGCGGTCGCCATCCTCACCATGGTCGTGGGGGCGATCCTCGCGGTCACGCAGACCGACGTGAAGCGGATGCTCGCCTACTCCTCGATCGCGCACACCGGGTTCATCCTCGTCGGGGTCATCGCGCTGAACAAGGACGGGCTGTCCGGCACGCTGTTCTACCTGCTCACCTACGGGTTCACCACGATCGCGTCCTTTGCCGTCGTGGGGCTGGTCCGGGACTCCGCCGGCGAGGCCTCCCACCTGTCGCAGTGGGCTGGGCTCGCGAAGAAGAGCCCTGAGGTCGCCGCGGTCTTCACGTTCCTGCTGCTCGCCCTGGCAGGCATCCCGCTGACCAGCGGGTTCATGGCGAAGTTCGCCGTCTTCAAGGCCGCCCAGGAGGGCGGCGCAACGGCCCTCGTCGTGGTGGGTGTGGTCGCCAGCGCCGTGACCGCGTTCTTCTACGCGCGGGTCATTCTGCTGATGTACTTCCAGCAGCCGGCGCCGGACGGTCCGACCGTCGCGATCCCGAGCGCCTTCACCACCTCGACCATCGCGCTCGGCCTGGCCGTGACCGTCGCCCTCGGTGTCTACCCGCAGCCGCTGCTCGACCTGGCGGACAAGGCAGCTCTGTTCGTGCGATGACCGCCTCCTCCGCCGGGCTGCTCACGGGGACCGACCCCGCGCTGCAGGCGTCGGTCAACGACGGTCTGGCGAAGGTGGAGACGCGCCTGCACGAGGTCGTACAGAGCGCCCACCCGATGCTCACCGAGGCGGCCGCCCATTTGGTCGACGCCGGTGGCAAGCGCTTCCGGCCGTTGCTCGCCCTGCTCGCCGCGCACCTCGGCGAGGGCGTGAACGAGGCGGTGGTCGACGCGGCGGTGGTCGTGGAGCTGACGCACCTGGCCACGCTCTACCACGACGACGTCATGGACGACGCGCACGTCCGACGCGGCGCCGAGAGCGCCAACACGCGCTGGACGAACACCGTGGCCATCCTCACCGGTGACTACCTGTTCGCGCGTGCCTCCGACCTGACCGCAGGCCTCGGGACGGAGGCCACGCACCTGCAGTCGCGCACCTTCGCGCGGCTCGTCGAGGGCCAGATCGCCGAGACCGCAGGGCCAGCAGAGGGCGAGGACGCCATCGAGCACCACCTCCAGGTGCTCGCCGACAAGACCGGCTCCCTCATCGCGACGAGCGCCCGCCTCGGCGCCCTGATGGCCGGCGTCGACCGCCAGACCGTCGAGATCCTGGCGGAGTACGGCGAGGTCATCGGCGTCGCGTTCCAGCTCTCCGACGACCTCATCGACGTGCTGTCGGAGACCGGGCAGTCGGGCAAGACCCCCGGCACCGACTTGCGCGAGGGCATCGCCACCCTGCCCGTGCTGCTCGCACATGACGACGCCGCGCTGATGGCCCTGCTGAGCGGTGACCTCTCCACCGACGCCGCTCTCGCGGAGGCGCTCGGCGCGCTACGCGCCCATCCCGCCGTCGAGCTCGCGCGCGAGCGGATGTCGTCGTACGTCGAAAGGGCCCGCGACATCGCCCTCGCGCTACCCGAGGGGGCCGCCCGGCAGGCCCTGATGGCCCTCGCCGACTACGTCCTCGCCAGGACCGGCTGACCGGGACCTCGTCATGACGGTCGTCACGACACCCGAGGGGCGGCGCTTCCGGTTGTCGCTGTTCGACCTCGGGCTGGCCTGTTGTGCGGTGGAGTTCGTCGCTGCCACGCTGAGAGCGGACGCGCCCGAGACGGCTCCCCTCGAGGAGGCCAACGTGCTGGTCGTCAGCGGCACCGTGACGGACGTGAGCGCTCCCGCCGTACTCCGTGCCTATCAGGCGCTTGCCGAGCCCAAGCACGTGATCTCGTTCGGGGCCTGCTCCAACACCGGCGGCCCCTACTGGGACAGCTACAGCGTCACGAAGGGCGTCGACCAGCTGGTGCCCGTCGACGTCTACGTCGTCGGCTGCCCGCCGCGGCCGGAGGCCCTGATCGCGGCGCTGCGGGAGCTGCCGTGAACCCACCCCCCGAGGCCGCCCTCGGCTGGGTCGAGGAGGTGACGGCTGCCCGCGACAGCGGCGCGGTCTTCTTCGACTTCCTCACCGCGGTCGACCTCGAGGCCGACGGGTTCGAGGTGGTCTGCCGGCTCTGGGACCCGGCCGTCCGTCTGGAGCACCTGCTCACGACGCGCTGCCCTCGGGACGACGCCCGGGTGCCGACGCTCACCGGTGTCTTCGCCGGCGCCGCGTGGCACGAGCGGGCCGTCGCGGACCTGTTCGGGATCGTCTTCGAGGGCCACGACACCGAGCCCCTGCTGCTCTCCCCGTCGTTCGAGGGCCACCCGCTGCGCAAGGACTTCGTGCTCGCGGCCCGGGAGGCCAAGCGCTGGCCGGGCGCCAAGGACCCCGGTGAGAGCGACGCCGACCTGGCGACTCCGAGACGCCGCCGCGCGAAACCCCTCGGCGCGCAGGGCTGGACGTCATGAGGGCACAGGTGTGCGGGGTGCCCGCGTGGAACGCCCGCGTGATCCCGCACACCTCAGACGGGGGCTGACGTGGTGAGCTCCTACCCCGTGCCCGACAGCTCCCGCGGCATCATCGCGCTGGACGAGAACGCGTGCACCAGCTGCATGCTGTGCGCACGCGAGTGCCCCGACTGGTGCATCGAGATCGACTCGCACAAGGAGACCGTCCAGGAGCCGGGCTCCCGGCCGCGCGTCGTGCACGTCCTGGACCGGTTCGCGATCGACTTCGGGCTCTGCATGTGGTGCGGCATCTGCATCGAGGTGTGCCCGTTCGACGCGCTGTTCTGGGCACCGTCGTACGACCACGCGGGAACCGACCCGGCCGGCCTGGTGCACGAGCGGTTCGACCTCCGGCAATGGCTGGCGGAGGTTCCGGGCAAGGGCCAACCGGGAACGCCGTGAGCGGATCAGGCGTTGTAAAGGTCGCCAACACCAACTGGGAGGCAAGGTGCACGGGCACCCGCACTTCAACGGTCTGAAGACCGCCGTACTGCTCGGTGGTCTCGCCGGCGTCCTCATGCTCGCCGGTGGTCTCATCGGCGGCTCGAACGGCGTGGTCATCGCCTTCGTGATCGCGCTCGCGATCAACGGTTACACCTACTTCAACAGCGACAAGCTCGCGCTCCGGTCGATGCGGGCGCAGCCGGTCACGCGCGAGCAGGCCCCGGAGATCTACGCCATCGTCGAGGAGCTCGCCGGCCGGATGCAGATCCCGGTGCCGGCCATCTACGTGAGCCCGACCGCCGCCCCGAACGCCTTCGCGACCGGCCGCAACCCGCAGCACGCGGCGGTCTGCTGCACCTCCGGGATCCTCGAGCTGCTCGACCGTCGTGAGCTGCGCGCGGTGCTCGGCCACGAGCTCGGGCACGTCACGAACCGCGACATCCTCATCAGCTCCGTGGCCG
>JBHEMB010000081.1:0-12550 GCA_046262855.1 Mycobacteriales bacterium
GCCACCGGGTCCGATCGAGCGCCGCATGGCCGGATCGGCACCGTCATGCCACCGATACCAGACGCGGAGTTCTTCGGGCAGTGACCACCCATATGCCGCCGCGATCGAGTTCATCGTTCCGTCATCGAGCCCTGGGCGAAGTGCCTCTGCAATCGGTGCACCGAGTCGTCGCCACTGCCCTTCAATCCCGGTGAGAATGTCAGCCAAGCGCATGGACGGGGACGCCGACGACGACGGTTGGCTTGCCACAAGCCGAGGCTAGCGCTGGCAGACGGTAGGGCCGGCTCTCAGTGGAGCTTGTGACGGGAAACGCGTGGTCTCAAGCAGGGACGATGGCGACGAAGGTCTCGAGTCCGCGGAAGTCGTCGGCGTTGCGGGTGTACAGCACGGCGCCGTGGACATGCGCGGTCGCGGCGATGAGCAGATCCATCGTGCGAGCGCGGGGCTGACGGCCCGACGCAGCGACGTGCGCGGCGATCTGGCCGTAACTCTCTGCCACAGCATCATCGACGGGAAGCGGATCGAAGCGCCGTTGCAGTCGACTCAGACGCGCGAGCCGGATGGCTCGGACCTCCGGCGACGCGGCCACCAGCACACCGAAGTGAAGCTCCGCCACGCTGATGACGCTGATGGCCAGCTGACCAGGGATGGGGCTGACGTCCTCTGCGATCAGGACACTCGTATCCAGCAATCCTCGCTCGCGCACCTAGCGGTTCCACGGATCGCGAAGGGAACCGTCGAGACGATCCCGGTCCGCTGGCCAGTCGGGGTCGCCCGGCCCCGTGAACACGTCAGCGACGGCCTCCCAGGAAACCCAGGCCGCGACATCCACAGGCCCGAGGGAAGCGGCCGGCCGGCCAGAGACAGTGATCGTCATGCGCTCCCCTGCCTGGGCACGACGTACGAGGTCACTGGCGTTCTGACGCACCTCCCGCAGGCCCACTTCGCTCATACCCGGCAATGTAGCACAGATGCTACAGGGGTGGTTATGGACGCGGATAACGATGCTCCCCGATGAGAGGGCCGGTGCCTCGCCGATCTCGCTCTACGCCCGCTACTCCCTCGGTGGCGACATCAGGTTGCCGTTGGCGTCGCGGTACACGCGTGGACGAGGTGACTCCTGCTGACGCTGCCGAGCTACGCGCCGAGCTTCCTGCCTGGCTACGCGCCGAGCGTCCCGATCCCTCCAAATGGCGTAGGCCGAAAGTACGGCCCAAAGCGCGATGCTGGTGACCATGTAGATCGAGACGATGCGCCAGAACGCCGAATCCTCCGGGCTTCCGGACAGGAGATAGACGAGCTGCAGCACGATCACCGGTAGGGCGAGCAGGCGTGAACGCTTGTTGACCCCGGACAACATGCGGTCAAGCGTAGGCGTGCGCGGCATCCCTCGGGCCTCTCTCGCGACATTTCGCCACTCGCTACTTCGCACGCCTGCAGCGCCGCTAGACATCAAGGCAGACGATGAGAAGGCCTGTTCTTTTCGCGCTTAGGCCCGGCACTCGCCCCCAGTTCACGGCGACTCGCCATCCTGGAGCTTGATCCAGAACCGCTTCCTTGAGAAAAGATCGAAGAGCGCGGACAGCGCACGACCATTCGGTCCGCAGGTGAAGGCCCGGAGTTCCCCCTGCTCCAACTTGAGCTCAAGCGACTGGCTCTCCAACCAATCCATCTTGAGGCGCAAGTGGTGTCGTCCGGGAGTCGTCTGGACGTTGAGCGACTGACCATCTCGGATAACCCCAACGACTGCGCCATCCAGAAGCACTTTGTAGGCCCGCGACTTGTCGCGCCATGTCGACGCTTGACGTTTGAGGACCACTTGAGTCAATGCTGCAGCCGTCACAGGATTCACCTTCTCACCTGGCCCCGCCAGTCGCGTGACGACTAGGCGATCGGCCTGGACGCTCCTACCCCCCCGTGCTCAGCGGAGAGGCCGACTCCTCACGCTGGCAGCGGCACCTGAGGCTAACGCCGCGCCGACCTCGAGGCACGCCCCATCGAGGAGCGCCGGCTCTTCACGGTTTACCCTTGGACGCTACTTCTGGCGCTGGATGCGCCGGTTCACCCAGTCCTGAGCGAGGGGCTGGAGTAGGGACAGCCCGACCATCAGGAGGTGTCGTTCGCCTATCCGGGCACGGACCGGCTCGTGCTCGAGGAGGTGTCGCTGCTGCTCCCGGCAGGTTCGGTGATCGCGCTCGTCGGTGAGAACGGCGCGGGCAAGTCCACGCTGGTGAAGCTGCTGACGAAGATGTACGAGCCGACGGCCGGGACGATCACCGTCGACGGTCTGCCGCTCGCGCGGATGGAGGCCGGCGCCTGGCGGGCTCGGACGTCGGGCGCCTTCCAGGACTTCGCCCGGCTGGAGTTCGCCGTGCAGCGGTCGGTGGGACTCGGGGACGTGCCGCGGCTGGACTCGGTCGAGGCTGTGACAGCGGCCGTCTCCGCAGCGGGGGCAGCCGATGTCGTGGCGGCGCTACCGGGCGGGCTCGAGACGCAGCTCAGCGCCACCTGGCCGGCCGGCGTCGACCTGTCCGTCGGGCAGTGGCAGAAGGTCGCCCTGGCTCGCGGCTTCGTGCGGGACGAGCCGCTCCTGCTGGCCCTCGACGAGCCGACGTCGGCTCTCGACGCGGAGACGGAGCACGCGCTGTTCGAGCGGTACGCGCAGGCGCGCGGCGCCGGCATCACGCTGCTCGTCTCGCACCGCTTCTCGACGGTAAGGATGGCGGATCTCATCGTGGCTCTCGACGGTGCCCGGGTGGCCGAGGTCGGATCGCACGAGGAGCTGATGGCCCGCGGCGGTCCGTACTCCGAGCTCTACACGATCCAGGCGGCTGCCTATCGCTGACGATCCTTTCATGATCGACGCGGCAGTTAAGCGCTTACACCTGCCCCGAAAGTGCGCAAACTCTCCGTGGATCATGGGGCGGTGTCACAACCGCGACCGCTGCGTCGTCGGACGGGACATGGCCTACGTACCCCTTGACCCGCACCCCCGCAGCCGCGTCGCACGCGCGCTGCTGTCCTACGCCCGTCGCAAGTACGGCGACCTGCAGCCGGTCGCGGCGGCGGCGAACCACACCGGCGTCCTGCTGGCCAGTGGCGTCCTCGAGACCGTCGTCGAGAAGCGCTGGCACGCCCTCGACCCGCACCTGCGATGGCTCGTCGTGCAGGCTTCGGCCGGCGCGATCGGGTGCAGCTGGTGCACGGACTTCGGCTACTACCTCGGCGTACAGGAGGGCATCGATCCTGCCAAGGTGAGGGACGTGCCACGCTGGCTGGACAGCGACGCGTACGACGAGAAGGAGCGGCTGGTGCTGGAGTACGCAGAGCGCGCCACCGCGACCCCGGCCGACGTCGACGACGAGCTCGCCGCGCGGCTCGAGGAGCACTTCTCGGTCGAGGAGCGCGTCGAGCTGGCAGCCTGGGTCGCGCTGGAGTCCTTCCGCTCTCGGTTCAACGCCGGCCTCGGCCTGGTCTCCCAGGGCTTCTCCGCGAGCTGCGCAGTGGCATGACGCTGGAGGACTTCCTTGCCGCGCGCCCGATGATGTTCGCCCTTGCCTACCGGATGCTGGGCAGCACCACGGAGGCGGAGGACGTCCTTCAGGAGGCGTGGATCCGAGCCTCGAAGGCCACCGGCATCGACAACGCGGAGGCGTGGCTGACCACGGTCGTCACCCGGCTGTGCCTCGATGTCCTCGGGTCCGCCCGGATGCGCCGCGAGGAGTACGTCGGGCCATGGCTTCCCGAGCCCTTGGTCTCCGAGGACGACGGCCCGGAGCAGGCCCCGGAGCTCGCCGACTCGATCTCCATGGCGTTCCTGGTGCTCCTCGAGGAGCTGACCCCCGCCGAGCGCGCGGCCTTCCTGCTCAGAGAGGTCTTCCGTTTCGACTACGCCCAAGTGGCCGCGATGCTCGAGCGCTCAGAGGCGTCCTGCCGACAGCTCGTGTCGCGGGCACACCAGCACGTAGACCAGCGGCGCCGTCGCTACACCGCTGACCGCACACGCGCGGAGCAGCTGTCCCTCACCTTCCTCGCCGCCTGCCAGACCGGCGATCTCCATGCCGTGACGTCGATGCTGGCTGCGGACTCCGTGCTCGTCACCGACGGCGGCGGCAAGGTCTCCGCCGCTCGACGGCCGATCAACGGCCCAGACAGGATCGGTCGGTTCCTCATCGGCGTGCTGCACAAGCCGGGACCGGAGGTCACCTACGTTCGGGCAACGGTGAACGGCGAGCCCGGCGTACTCGGTCTTGTCGACGGTGTCGTCATCACTGCCGTGGCCGTCGAGGTCGTCGACAACCTCATCAGCGGCATCCGCATCGTGAGCAATCCCGACAAGCTCGCCCGCATCGCGCTGCACAATGAGGCCCATGCTGGCGATCGACGGGGGCACCCCGGTCCGCTCTGAACCACTCGACCCGCGCCGCGGCGCCAACCGCATCGGCATCGAGGAGGAGGAAGCGGTGCTGCGCGTGCTGCGCAGCCGCTCGCTGTTCCGCTACTACGGCCCGGACCTTCAGCACACCGTCGACGGCTTGGAAGCCGCGGTGACGCACCGGTTCGGCACCCATCACGCCCTGGCGGTCTCCTCCGGCACGGCAGCTCTGAGGGCCGGCCTCGCCGCCCTCGGAGTCGGTCCGGGTGACGAGGTCGTCGTCCCGGCAGTCACGTTCATCGCCACCGTCAACGCCGTGGTCGTCTCCGGTGCCGTACCGGTCTTCTGCGAGGTCGACGCCTCTCTGGGGATGGACCCCTCGCACCTGAGCGCCCTCGTCACCGAGCGCACGCGGGCCATCATGCCCGTGCACCTCGAGAACGTCGTCTGCGACATGGACGGCGTCCTCGCGGCGGCAGGGAACATCCCGGTGCTCGAGGACGCCTGCCAGTCCATGGGCGCCAGCTACCACGGCCGACCGGCCGGGACCCTGGGCAGCATGGGCGCTTTCTCCTTGCAGCTGGAGAAGAACATCACCGCCGGCGAGGGCGGGGTCCTCGTCACCGACGACGCCGAGCTGCATGCGCGCGCCGCCCGTTACAGCGACCAGGGCGGCCAGTTCGTTACCGCGCACCGCGGCACGCGCGGTGGCGACGACGCCTTCGTCGGCGAGAACCTGCGGATGACGGAGCTCACCGGTGCCGTGGCGGGGGTGCAGCTCAGCCGCCTCGACGGGATCCTCCACGACCTGCGTGCCAACAAGGCCAAGCTCACGTCGCTGATCGGCCCCCGCGAGGGCCTCACACCCCGATGGGTTCCCGACCCCGACGGCGACTGCGGCTCCAGCCTGGTCTGGTACCTGCCCTCTGCCGAGCTGTCGCGGAAGGTCACCACGGCACTGGTCGCGGAGGGCATCCCTTCGGGGAGGGTGTACGACGGGCAGCCGGTGTACGCGAACCGGTCGGTCCTGGAGCGGCGCACTGTCTCCCCGAACCGGTCGCCCTGGACCATCAGCGAGAGGAGCTATGCGAGGGGGATGTGCCCGCGGTCCGAGGACCTGGTGTCGCGTGCTGCCGCCGTGCTGATCGGTCCTGACTGGACGGCCTCGGACCTGGACGACGTCGCGACCGCCATCGACAAGGTCTGCGACGCACTGCTGTGAGGGCTGGCTTCGGCACGGGTGTCATCACACCCGACCTGCCCGTGGTGCTGGCCGGTTTCGGCGATCGAAAGGGGCTCGTGCACGAGGTGCGGCACGAGCTGGAGGCACACGCCCTCGTGCTCGAGGAGGGGAACGTCACGGTCTGCCTGCTGGTGCTCGACCTGTTGCTGCTCGGCCCGGACTTCGCGGCACCGATCCGCGCCGCGGTCGGATCGGCTCTGGGCATCCCACCGGAACGAGTCCTGACCAGCTGCACGCACACGCACGCCGGGCCGGCCGCGACGGCCTTCGCGAAGCGGGCGGGTTGGCCCGTCCCGGAGGGCTACCTCGACATCGTCCTCGCGGGCAGTGTGACGGCGGCAACCTCAGCTGTCCTCGAGACCTGCACCGCGTCGTTCGCTCGTGCGCCGCTGCCGGAAGGCTTGAGCCTCAACCGCCGAGGGTTGCCCTACGACCCGGCGTACTCCGTGCTGGAGCTCACCCGACCCAACGGCACCCGCGTCGGCGCGGTGGCGAACGTGGGGATCCACCCCGTTGCCCTTGGCGTGACGGCGCGCGCTGTCTCCGGGGACTGGGTGAGCAGCTTCCGGCCCGCCGCCAGTGCTCGCGCGGGCGCGCCCGTGATCCTGCTGCCGGGTGCGCTGGGCGACGTGAACCCCACCCGAGACCCCCACACCGAGCCCGAGCCGGCGGGCAACTGGGAGACCGCCCACGCTCTCGGCCTCGAGGTCGCCGACTGCACGGATGCCTTGCTGGGCAAGGGATCTGAAGCCGGCCCAGGACTGACCGCCGTGGTCCGGCAGCTCCGACCGCGGGCAGGTCTCACCCTGGCCGCACTGCTGGCAGGGGTAGCCGGCCGGCGGGTCGACGTCGAGCTGCACGAGTGGGCGCTCGGCGACGTGATGCTCGCCTCGATCCCCGGCGAGGGGTTCCACGCCTTGGGCCGTGCCGTCGAGCGACGGCACGGTGACCGGGCCCTGCTGGCGGGCCTGTCACCGGTGTGGCAGGGATACCTGCCCGAGCCGTTCAGCCACGGCTACGAGGAGAAGATGAGCTACGGCAGGCGCTTCGTACGACGAGTCACCGGCGAGCTCACCCGTTGATCCTGCCCGGCGGGGTGGTCGGGCCCCGCAGGGTGATCGGCCGGACCCTGGCCATCGACTTCTTCTGACCGTGGCCCCATCCTGAACGCGTGCGCGCCATCGTGCTCGGGTCAGGAGTCGCGGGCTGCGCCGCGGGCCTGCTGCTGAGCCGCAGGGGCCACGAGGTGACGGTGCTCGACCGCAGCCGGCCGCCTGCGGCGCAGGACGCCGACGCCATGTTCGACAGCTGGACGGCCGAGGGGATCCCCCAGCACCGGCAGCCGCACAACTTCCTCGGGCTGGGACGCGCGGTGTTGCGCGAGGAGTTACCGGACGTCTACGCCGACCTGCTCGCTGCCGGCGCCGTCGAGATCGACCAGCGGGTCTTCCTCGGTGATGCGCAACGCGAGCATGCCGACGATGACCTGCTGACGCTCGCCTGTCGTCGACCCGTGTTCGACGCCGTGCTGCGACGCACGGTCCCGTCCGCGCAACAGGTGGAGGTCACCGGGCTGACCGTCGAGGGCGGGCGGGTCACCGGCGCCCAGACGTCCGACGGCGCAGTTGCGGCGGACCTGGTCGTCGACGCCCTGGGGCGCGGGTCCACCGTCGCCCGCTGGCTCGCTGCTGCCGGCCATCCGCAGCCGGACCCCCAGGAGTCGGAGTGCGGGCTGCTCTACTACAGCCGGCACTACCGGGTGCGCGACGACGAGCCCTTCCCGCCGTACGCGTCGATTCTCGCTGGCCCGCGCGGCGATGTGGGTTACCTCGCGTTCGCCACCTTCGTCGGCGACAACCGGACGTTCAGCCTGGCGATCATGATCCCGCCCGCCGACCGCGCCCTGCGCGAGCTTCGGGACGTCGGGGCCTTCCAGCGCGTCGCCCGTCTGCTGCCCACGGTCGGCCCGTGGCTCGAAGTCGCTGACCCGGTGACGGACGTGATCCCGATGGGCCAGCTGCGCAACCGGCTGCGTCCCGCGTACGACGTGCCCGGGCTGGTCGCGCTCGGCGATGCCCGCTGCCACACGAACCCGACGTTCGCGTTCGGGGCCTCGCTCTCGCTCGCGCAGGCGGCGCTGCTTGCCGAGCTGTCGGTGAAGCTCCCCTCCGTTGACGAGCTCCTGGCTGCGTTCAACGCAGAAGTCGAGCCCGATCTGCAGGAGCGCTACGACGCCATCACGGCCGAGGACCGCGACAGGGCGCGGGCCTGGGGCGGGGAGCCCCTCGACCTGACGGACGCCGGGCAGACGATGCCGCTCTTCCTCCGCACGGTCGTCTACCGGGTCGCGCCCCAGGACCCGGAGCTGTTCCGGACGGTCGCCCGGCGGGTCAACGCGCTCGATCCCGTGGGCTACCTTGCCTCGCGCGAGGACCTCCTCGCGCGGGCGAAGGACCTCTACGGCGCAATGCGCGACACCCTTCCGGCTCCGCCGCGGCGCGAGGACCTGCTTGCCGCGGTGCGGGGCTGAACGCCGGAGGCCGGCCACCCCGTCGGGCTGGCCGGCCTCGCGTCGTACTGAGTTCTTAGTAGCGGTAGTGGTCCGGCTTGTACGGACCGTCGACGTCGACGCCGATGTACTCCGCCTGCTCCTTGCGCAACGTCGTGAGCTTCGCGCCGACGGCGTCGAGGTGCAGCCGCGCGACCTTCTCGTCGAGGTGCTTCGGCAGCACGTAGACGCCGAGCGGGTACTGGTCGGTCTTGGTGAACAGCTCGACCTGGGCGATGGTCTGGTTGGTGAAGGAGTTGCTCATCACGAAGCTCGGGTGACCGGTCGCGTTGCCGAGGTTCAGCAGCCGGCCCTCGCTCAGCAGGATGATGCTGTGCCCGTCCGGGAAGACCCATTCGTCCACCTGCGGCTTGATGTTGATCCGCTTGATGCCGGGGAACTTCGTGAGCCCCGCGACGTCGATCTCGTTGTCGAAGTGACCGATGTTGCCGACGATCGCCTGGTGCTTCATCTTGGCCATGTCCGCGGCCATGATGATGTCCTTGTTGCCGGTCGTGGTGATGAACACGTCGGCCGACGAGATGACGTCTTCGAGCCGCGCGACCTGGTAGCCCTGCATGGAGGCCTGCAGCGCGCAGATCGGGTCGATTTCGGTGACGATGACGCGGGCGCCCTGCGCGCGCAGCGACTCTGCCGAGCCCTTGCCCACGTCGCCGAAGCCGCAGACGACCGCGGTCTTGCCCGCGAGCATCACGTCGGTGGCGCGGTTGATGCCGTCGACGAGGGAGTGCCGGCAGCCGTAGAGGTTGTCGAACTTCGACTTCGTGACGGAGTCGTTGACGTTGATGGCCGGGAACAGCAGGGTGCCGGCCTTGGCGAACTCGTAGAGCCGGTGGACGCCGGTCGTGGTCTCCTCGGTGACGCCCTTGATCTCCGCCGCGATCTTCGTGAACCGCTGCGGGTCCTCGGCCAGCGAGCGGCGCAGGGTGTCGAGGATGACCTTCCACTCGTCCGGGTCGTCGTCAGCGGCCGACGGGACGGTGCCGAGCTTCTCGTACTCGACGCCCTTGTGCACCAGCAGCGTCACGTCGCCACCGTCGTCGAGGATCATGTTGGGGCCACCGCCGCCGGGCCAGTTGATGACCTGCTCGGTGCACCACCAGTACTCCTCGAGCGTCTCGCCCTTCCAGGCGAAGACCGGGACGCCGGCGGGGCTCTCGACCGTGCCCTTGGGGCCGACCGCGACGGCGGCCGCGGCGTGGTCCTGGGTGCTGAAGATGTTGCAGGAGACCCAGCGGACCTGCGCGCCGAGCTCGACCAGCGTCTCGATGAGGACTGCGGTCTGGATGGTCATGTGCAGGGAGCCGGTGATGCGCGCGCCGGTGAGCGGCTTGCTGGGGCCGTACTCCTTGCGCATCGCCATCAGGCCGGGCATCTCGTGCTCGGCGAGCCGGATCTCCTTGCGGCCGAACTCGGCCAGGGAGAGGTCAGCGACCTTGAAATCCATCGTGTGCCCTTATCTGTTGAGGAGGTGCTGGTGCTTGTCCTGCTCGAAGGCGAGCCAGTCACCTTCGGGTACGCCGACAGGGGCTGCCGGTGTCGTCTCGAACCAGTCGTCGAGGGCGGCAGCCAGCCTCGGTTCCTTGCGAAGCCGCAAGGCGAAGCCGACGTCACCGAGCTCCACGTCATGGGTCTCGAGCAGCGCCTTGAGGGTGCGAAGCCGCTGCAGCTGGGCGGGGCCGTACAACCGGTAGCCGGCGGCCGACCGGGTGGGCTCGACGAGGCCGAGCTGCTCGACGTACCGCAGCATCCGCGGCGACCAGCCCGTGGTCGTCGCTGCCTCGTTGATCGTGAGCGCCATCACCGATCAGCCTAACACACACGTGTCAGGCTTACCGCTCCTAGCTCGCCATCTCTGACACGTTCTTGTCAAGGTTAGGGGGTAGAACGGCAGGCATGAATCCCACCGAGCAGTACGCCCGCGTTGCCGACGGCTTCGACCGCGCCCTCCGGGGTGTCAGCGACTGGCACACCGGCACGCCGTGCGAGGAGTGGGACGCCCGCCAGCTGGCCGCCCACGTCGTGGACGTCACCCGCCTCTTCCTGGCACGCCTCGACGGCTCCGAGCCGGCGACGCTGGGCCCGGATGCCGACGTCGTCAGCGCCTGGGAGTCGGCGCGCACCGAGCTCGAGAAGGCGCTGGCCGACCACGCCGATGAGCCGGTCGACAGCTTCGGCGGCA
The DNA here is from genome assembly GCA_046262855.1 of Mycobacteriales bacterium. Taxonomy (GTDB): domain Bacteria; phylum Actinomycetota; class Actinomycetes; order Mycobacteriales; family SCTD01; genus RYN-111. The sequence goes on from JBHEMB010000081.1 coordinate 10,370, forward strand.
AGGAGCCGTTCGGCGACGTCATCGGCGGGGTGCTCTGCGCCGACACCCTGCTGCACACCTGGGACCTGGCTCGGGCCACCGGTCAGGACGACACCCTCGACCTGTCCGCGGTGTCGAAGGCGCAGGCGTTCCTGCAGGCGAGGGCCGACCTGATGCGCCGGCCCGGTGGCTTCGGCCCGGAGGTGACCGTCGCCGACGACGCCTCGCCCCAGGACCGGCTGGTCGCCTTCGCGGGCCGCCAGCCCTGAGCCGGCGAAGCCCTAAGGGCGCCAGGAGCTGAGGTACCGCTGTTGCTCCGGCGTCGGCTCCTCGAGAGCGACCTGCAGGGACGCCAGCTTGGTCCGGGCGACCTCTGCGTCGATGTCAGCCGGCACGTCGTAGACGCCAGGCCGCAGGGTCTGCTGCGTCAGCCACTCCAACGACAGCGCCTGTACGGCGAAGCTGACGTCCATGACGGACGCGGGGTGCCCCTCGGCGGCCGCCAGGTTCACGAGCCGACCCTCGGCGACCAGCAGCAGCCGACGGTCGTCCGCCATCAGGTGCTCGTCGACGTGCGGGCGCACCCCTCGGCGCACGGCGACGCTCTCGGCCGCCAGCGCGCGCACGTCCACCTCGACGTCGAAGTGGCCGGCGTTGGCGAGCACCGCACCGTCCTTCATGACAGCGAAGTGCTCGGCCCGCAGCACGTCCCGGTTTCCGGTGGCCGTGATGAAGACGTCTCCGGTGAGGGCCGCGGTAGCCATGGTGGTGACGGTGTGACCGTCGAGGACCGCCTCGAGCGCCCGCGCGGGGTCGATCTCCGTGACGACGACGCGCGCCCCCAGACCCCTTGCCCGCTCGGCGATCCCGTTGCCGCACGGGCCGTAGCCGGCAACCACGACGGTCGTGCCCGCCAGCAGGGCGCCCGTCGCCCGCAGCACCGCGTCGACCGTCGACTGACCCGTGCCGTGCCGGTTGGCGACCAGCCGCTGCACGGCCGTGTCGTTGACGGCCACCATCGGCAGCTTCAGCGCGCCGTCCGCAGCCATCTGCCGCAGTCGCAGCACGCCTGTCGTGGTCTCCTCGATGCCGGCCTTGACGCCCTTGCGCAGCGCGGGACTCGCGTGCAGGAGGTCCACGAGGTCGCAGCCGTCATCGAGGAGCAGCTGCGGCTTGGCCAGCAGGACAGCGCGCAGGTGACCGACGTACTCGTCCCTGGTGACGCCGTGCCGCGCGAAGACGCCGACGCCCTCGGCGGCAAGCGCCGCGGCCACGTCGTCCTGCGTCGACAGCGGGTTGGAGGCCGCCAGGTGGACCTCCGCGCCACCGGCGGTGAGGACCCGGACCAGGGCCGCGGTCTCCGGCGTGACGTGCATGCAGGCCGCGACGGTGAGCTCGCGCAACGGCCGGTCCCTCGCGAACCGCTCGCGCAGCAGACCCAGTACAGGCATCGCGCGCTCCGCCCAGGCGACGCGGTGCGCGCCCTGCTCGGCCAGCGACGGGTCGGCCACGTCGTACCGGGTCATGGGCGGCAGACTACGGGGATGGACCCGGACCTGATCGACACCATCCAGGGCGGCAGCGCCTTCGCCCGCACCCTCGGCCCGACGTGCGTGTCGTACGGCGACGGCACGGTGGTGCTCGACGTCGACACCCCTGAGACGCTGCACAACCACGTCGGCGGGCCCCATGCAGCCGCGCTGTTCGGGTTCGCCGAGACGGCGGCGGCGGGTGTGGTCGTGACGGTCTTCGAGGATCTCGTGAGGGCCGGTGCGGTGCCGCTCGTGAAGGGCGCCGAGATCAGCTACCTGGCCATCGCGCAGGGGCCGGTGCGCGCCACGGCGGTGTTCGACGGCGACGAGGCCGGGGTGCGCGCATCGATGGCGGCCCGCGGGGTCGCGGTGTTCCCGGTGGACATCAGCATCGCCACCGCCGACGGCACCGAGACCGCCCGGATGCGGGCCCAGATGGCCCTCAAACACCTCTGACCGGCGGTGCCTCCACCTTTTCACCGAGCGCACCCCGCAACCTCGGTGCCCTGAGCGTGGCGCGCCCGTGCTCAGGGGTGGGCGGCGTGAAGAAGTGGAGGCACTTCAGGCGGGGGCTCGGTCGAGGTCGGGCTCGAGGTACATCTGCAGGGCCAGCGGCTCGACGGCGCGGACCCGTACCTCGGCCTCGTCGATGGCCCTGGCCACCTCGGGC
>JBHEMB010000082.1:0-8311 GCA_046262855.1 Mycobacteriales bacterium
GCGCGAGGCCGGGCTGGAGAGCGCCTTCGACTACCCGGGCTTCGTCCCGGCGTACATCCGGCCGCTCTTCTGCGAGGGCATTGGGCCGTTCAGGTTCGTCGCCCTGTCCGGCGACCCCGCGGACATCGCGGCGGCTGACGACGCCCTGCTGGCGGCCTTCCCGGACAACCCGTTCGTGCAGCGCTGGATCCCCTTGGCGCGCGAGAAGGTGGCCTTCCAAGGGCTGCCGGCGAGGATCTGCTGGCTCGGCTACGGCGAGCGCGCCAAGGCCGGCGCCGTGCTGAACGACCTCGTGGCGCGCGGGCAGATCAAGGCGCCGGTGGTGATCGGCCGGGATCACCTCGACAGCGGCTCGGTGGCCAGCCCCTACCGCGAGACCGAGGCGATGATGGACGGGTCGGACGCCATCGCCGACTGGCCGGTCCTCGACGCCCTGCTCAACGTCGCCAGCGGCGCCGCATGGGTCGCCGTGCACCACGGCGGCGGCGTCGGGATGGGCAAGTCGATCCACTGCGGCGCGCAGGTGGTGGCAGACGGGTCCGAGGACGCGGCGGTCCGGTTGGATCGGGTGCTCACCAACGACCCCGGCATGGGGGTGGTCCGGCACGCGGACGCCGGCTACGAGATCGCCCGTGACGCGGCGCGCGACCGAGGCATCGACATGCCGATGCTGTGAGGCGGACCCGGTACGCGGAGAGCTCGGAAGCCTGACTGCGTCAGAGACGGTCGGGCTTCCGACCTCTCCGTGGGAGGCTCGGCGGGTGACGGCGACAGTGTTCCGCGGCGGTCCGGTCGTGACGTGGGCCGAGACGCCGGCGACAGCTCTGGTCGTCGAGGACGGCGTGGTCGTGAGCCATGTCGAAGGACCCGCTGACGAGGTCGTCGAGCTGGAGGGACGATGCATCGTCCCGGGATTCGTCGACTGCCACACGCACCTGGTCTTCGGAGGTGACCGGACCGAGGAGTTCGAGTCGCGGATGGCTGGGATCCCTTATGCCGCAGGCGGAATACGTACGACGGTGGCTGCCACCCGGGCCGCGACCACCGAGCAGCTCACCGACCGGGCCCGTCGGTTGGCGGACGAGGCGCTGCGGTCGGGGACCACCACGGTCGAAGTGAAGTCGGGCTACGGGCTCACCGTCGACGACGAGCGCCGGCTGCTCGAGGTGGGCCGCTGCATCACACCGCACACCACCTTCCTCGGCGCGCACGTTCCGGACGGCGACGGTTACGTCCGCCTGGTCACCGGTGCCATGCTGGACGCCTGCGCTCCCCTGGCGACGGCCATCGACGCGTTCTGCGAGGAGGGCGCGTTCAACGTCGACGAGTGCCGAGCCGTCCTCTCCGCGGGTCGCGCGGCCGGCCTCGCGATGCACCTGCACGCCAACCAGCTGCGACCAGGACCAGGGGTGCAGCTCGCTGCGGAGCTGGGCGCGCTGTCCGCCGACCACTGCACGTTCGTGTCCGACGAAGACATCGGCGCCCTCCGCGACGCGGGCGTCACGGCAGTGCTGGTGCCGGCGGCTGAGTTCAGTACCCGTTCGCCGTACGCCCCTGCTCGCCGGCTGCTCGATGCTGGCGTCACCGTCGCGCTGGCGACCGACTGCAACCCCGGCACGTCCTTCACGACGTCGATGCCCTTCGTCGTGGCGCTCGCCGTCCGCGAGCTCGGCATGACGCCGGTCGAGGCGCTGCGGGCCGCGACGGTGGGTGGCGCAGCGGCCCTCGCCACCGACGCGGGACACCTGCGCGTCGGAGCGCGCGCGGACCTGGTGGTGCTCGACGCCCCCTCGGCAACGCACCTGGCGTACCGGCCTGGGGTCGATCTCGTACGGCAGGTCTGGCGCGGCGGTCAGCGGGTGCGCTGACGGGCGCAGCTGATGCACATGGTCGCCGCCGGCAGCGCCTCGAGCCGCTCCGTCCCGATCGGCTCACCGCACCCCTCGCAGGTGCCGTAGCTTCCTGCGGCCCGCGCCGCCAGCGCGGCCTCCGCCGCAGCCACCGATCGGGCGGCCTGGGCGAGCAGGGCAGCCACCTGTTGGCGCTCGAAGGCGATGGTGGCGCCCTCAGGGTCGTGCTCGTCGTCGAGATTGGCCCCCTCCGCGGCGGCCACCAGCTCGGCGCGCGCCGCCGTCAGCGCGGCGACCTGACGACGCGCATCGTCCAGAGCGGCCAGCAGCGGGTCCACGTGACGCTCAACACGTCCGGCACGGCAGGCGTTCCGGGTGTGTCATCATGCGATGACATCACTCGATGACTCTGAGGTGAAGCTGATGCCCTCCCGGCGCCTGGTCCCCGTGCTCGTGTACGTGGGGATGGTGAGCTCCGTCGTGAGCAGCCTCGGCGCCCCGCTGGTCCCGACCATCGCGCGCGACACGCACGTCTCGCTGGCGAGCGCGCAGTGGTCCCTGACGATCAGCCTGCTGGTGGGCGCCGTCGCGACTCCGACCCTCGGTCGGCTCGGCGACGGACGGCATCGGCGCCCGGCCGTCCTCGGCGCGCTGGCCGCGGTCGCGGTGGGCTGCGTGCTCGCGGCCGTTCCTGGCCCCTTCTCCCTGCTGCTGGTGGGGCGCGGGTTGATGGGCATGGGACTGAGCCTGATCCCCCTGACCATGGTGGTCGCCCGCGACGCCTTGGACGGCGAGCACCGCACCCGGATCGTCGGGGTGCTCTCCGTGACGGCCGTCGCCGGCATCGGGCTCGGGTACCCACTCACCGGTGTCATCGCCGAGCAGTTCTCGTTCCGGGCGGGCTTCTGGTTCGGTGCCGTCGTCACCACGGTCGCTCTGGCGCTCGCCTGGGTCACGGTGCCGTCCGTCGCCGACCGTCCTGCCGTCCGCCTCGACTGGATCGGGGGGCTGCTGCTGGCCGCTGGGGTCGCCGGAGTGCTGCTCGCTCTGGGGCAGTCGGAGGTCTGGCCGTCCTCGGTCGTCCTGGACCTGGTCGCGGCCAGCATGGCCGTGCTTGCCGTCTGGCTCTGGCACGAGCTCCGGACAGCCAACCCACTCGTCGACCTGCGGCTGGTCAAGGATCGCACCGTGCTCACCGCCGACCTCACCGGACTGCTCGCCGGTGTCGGGATGTACGCGCTGATGTCCATCATCATCCGCTTCGCGCAGACCCCCAGGAGCGCGGGCTACGGGTTCGGCTCGAGCATCGTCGTCAGCGGTCTGCTGCTGCTGCCGCTGTGGCTGATGTCGGCGGCGTGCATCCGGATCGCTCCGCTGCTGGCCGAGCGCTTCGGCCAGCGCGCGGTGCTGCCGATCGGCTGCGGCCTCTTCGTCGCCGCGAACGTGCTCTTCGCGACCGACCGCAGCAGCGCGTGGACCGTCGTGGTGGTCATGGCCCTGGCCGGTCTCGGCATCGGCTGCACGTTCGCCGCCCTGCCGGCGCTCATCGTCGGCAACGTGCCTGCCCACGAAACGGGCAGCGCGATGAGCTTCAACCAGGTGCTCCGCTACATCGGCTACTCCACCGGCTCGGCGCTCTCCGCGACCGTGCTCCAGGCGCACACACCGACGGGACAGCTCCTGCCGGAGGCGGGCGGGTACACGACGGTCGCGCTGCTGGGTGTCGTCGTGCTGGTCGTGGCGGGCATCGTCAGCGCAGTGGCGCCCGGCCGCCCGACGGTGCCGGACCAGGAGCTTGCCGAGCTCGACCGGATACCGGCTACGGTCGACTGATGGCACGCGGTCAGGAGCTGCTGCTCACGGCGGCGCAGCAGCTGTTCGCCGAGCGCGGCTACGAGCGCGTGACCACCCGCGACATCGCCGAGCTGGCGGGGGTCGACGCGACCCTGATCGCGCGGTACTTCGGCAGCAAGGCGGGCCTCTACCTCGCCGCGCTGCGCGCCGAGCTCGGCGACGGCCCGCCCCCGGACCTGCTGCAGCCGGACCGGATGGCGGCGCTGCTCGGTCGCGTCGACGACCGCGGTCCGGGACCGGTGTTCCAGTCGGCCGTGCACCCGCACGAGGACGAGTCGGTCCAAGCCGCCGCCCGCGAGGCCCTGCACGCCCGGCTCGTCACCCCGCTGCGCAACCGGTTCGCCGACCATGGCGTCGCCGACCCGCAGCTCCGCGCCGAGCTCGCGACGGCGGCCTTCGCCGGGGTCGCGCTCGGCCGCGCGAGCGGCGCCTTCCCGTCGCTGCAGAAGCTGCCGCCCGAGGACCTGGTCGCGCTGCTGCAGGACCTGCTCGCGCCCTAGATCGGGATGGCGTCCTCGAACGTCCCCCGCATCTTCTCGGTCCAGGTCGTGATGACCACCTTGGCGTCGGGCAGGCCCAGCGTCTCGAGCTCCTTGGCGATCGGGTGGGTGCCGAGGGTCAGCGAGACGCCCTCGCCGAAGCCCAGGCCGGATCCCGACCCGCCTTGCGTGAAGCGGGTCGCATGCGGCTTGCCGTCCAGGAGCGTGTACGACGTCATCGGCAGCGGCGGCATCTCGTCGGTGCCGCCGCGGGGGATGGTGACGTCGAGCACCAGCTCGCCGCCCATGGTGAGGACCCACCGCGACGAGCTGTCGGTCTGCGTGCCGTCGATCCGCTCGACGGACTTGGGGAAGCCCCAGATCTGGTTGCCCGCCACACAGGTGAACTCCTGGTCGACCGGCAGGTGCGTGATGAAGCTGCCGTCGTCCCCACCACCGGACGGGCGCACGAACAAGATGGTGCCGACCTCGTGGTAGGCACCGAGGTCGTTGACGCGGTAGTCCACCAGGGCCAGCGCGAACTGGGCCCGCCCGGGCTCGGACTCGATGACCTCGAAGCCCTCCGGTGCGAGGGCTTGAGCGGCATCGAGAGCGACGTCGAAGATGACGGTGCCGGCTGAGGCGTCGGCGACCTCGACGGGCATGGTGATCGTCTGACCGAGGATGTCGTAGGAAGTCATGACGACATAGAACACGTTCCAGTTGCGGAGGGAAAGACCCGGCGCCATTAGGGTCCCGCCATGAGCTACCAGCAGCCGCCACCCGGCTACGGCGCACCCGCCTCCGGCTACGGGTACGGCTACGACGGGCCGCCTGGACGGCAGCGGCCCACAGGCACGTCGATCCTGCTCTGCGTCGTGACCCTCGGGATCTACACCTACGTCTACAACTACCAGGTGCACGACGAGATGAAGCGGCACAGCGGCCGCGGCATCGGTGGCGGCATCGCGCTGCTCCTCACCTTCCTCGCCGGCATCGCCATGCCGTTCCTGACACCGCACGAGGTGGGCAACCTCTACGAGCGGAAGGGGCAGCGGCCCCCGGTCCGGGCCATCACGGGGCTGTGGCTGCTCGTGCCCGCCGTCTGCGGCTACGCGCTGCTGTTCGCGTCGCTGCTCGGCCTGGCGGTGTCCTCCTCGCCGGGCCGCTACGGCGAGGACGGGGACCCTTCGACCCGTGCCATCGTCTTCCTGGTCGTGTCCTTGCTGGTGTGGCTCACGGCATCGGTGGCCGGCGGGATCGTGTGGTTCGTCAAGACGAACGGCGCCCTCAACCGGTACTGGGCGCAGCTGCAGCCTCCCCGTTCTTGACCCTTGAATTCAACGGCTGTACAACTCATCAGGTGACGAATTCCGTAGCTGTTGAGAACCTGGTCGTCGTGCGGGGCGACACCGAGGTGATCCACGGGCTCAGCTTCAGCCTCGAGCCGTCCCGGATCACCGGCTTGCTCGGTCCCTCCGGGTGCGGCAAGACGACGCTGATGCGTGCGCTCGTCGGGGTCCAGGCGCGGGTGTCCGGCACCGTCATGGTGCTGGGGTCCCCCGCGGGCACGGCGTCGCTGCGCAGTCGGGTCGGCTACGTCACCCAGGCTCCCGCGGTCTACACCGACCTCTCCGTCGAGGAGAACCTGACGTACTTCGCCAGCGTCCTGGGCGCTGCCCAGGTCGACGAGGTGCTCGAGCAGGTCGGCCTCGCGAACCGCAAGACACAGCTGGTGCACACGCTGTCGGGCGGGGAGCGGGCCCGCGTCTCGCTCGCAACCGCGCTGCTGGGCCGCCCTGAGCTGCTGGTGCTGGACGAGCCGACGGTCGGGCTCGACCCCGTGCTGCGGCGCGACCTGTGGCAGCTCTTCCGCTCGCTCGCGGACGACGGCACGACGGTCCTCGTCAGCAGTCACGTGATGGACGAGGCGAACCGCTGCGATCGGCTGCTCCTGATGCGCGACGGCCGGCTGGTCGCCGACGACTCCCCCGCAGGCCTGCTCTCGACCACCGGCGCCGGTGACGTCGAGGGCGCCTTCCTCAAGCTGGCGCTGGCCTCATGACCGCCCGTGTCACCCTCGCCACGGCCCGCCGCGTGCTCACGCAGCTCCGCCGCGATCACCGGACCATGGCGCTCATGCTCGTCGTCCCGGTGCTGCTGCTGACGCTGCTGCGGTACGTCTACGACGACCAGCCGCTCGTCTTCGACACCGTCGGCGGCCCGCTGCTCGCCTTGTTCCCCTTCATCACGATGTTCCTCGTGACCTCCGTCGCGATGCTGCGGGAGCGGACCTCCGGCACCCTCGAGCGGCTGCTCACGACGCCGATGGCCAAGGGCGACCTGCTGCTCGGCTACGCGCTCGCCTTCGGGGCGGTGGCCATCGTCCAGACGGGCCTCGCCTCTGCTGTCGCGCTGGGGCTGCTGGGGCTCGACCTCGCCGCCGGCCCCGGACTGGTCGTGCTGCTCGCCGTGCTCGACGCGCTGCTGGGAATGGCGCTGGGCCTACTCCTGTCGGCGTTCGCACGAAGCGAGTTCCAGGCAGTGCAGTTCCTGCCGGCCGTGGTGCTTCCCCAGCTGCTGCTCTGCGGGTTGTTCGCCGACCGGTCGACGATGGCGGCGCCGTTGCGATGGCTGTCCGACGTCCTCCCGCTCACCTACGCGGTCGACGGCATGCAAGAGCTGGCGCGCGGCTCATCGGTGACCGGGGACCTCGGTCGCGACCTCGCGATCGTGGCCGCCGCCTCCCTGCTCGCGCTGGCGCTCGGTGCCGCGACGCTGCAACGGCGCAGCGCGTGACGGCACAGCGGCAGGGCAGGCGCCCCGGTGAGAGCGGCACCCGCGAAGCGATCCTCGCGGCCGCGAAGCAGGCCTTCGCGACGCAGGGCTACGCCGCCACGTCGCTGCGCGGCGTCGCGCGCGCCGCGGCAGTGGACCCCTCGCTGGTGACGCACTTCTTCGGCAGCAAGGACGGCTTGTTCGAGGCTGCGCTCGCCCTGCCGGTCGATCCCCGCGCACTCGTCGAGGGTCTGCTGGCAGGCGGCAGAGGCAGCCTGGGCGAGCGCATCGTGCGCACGTTCCTGCTCGTCTGGGACAGCACTCCCGGCCAAGGCCCGATGCTGGCGATGCTGCGCGGGGCCGTGTCGCACGAGGACAGCGCGGCAAAGCTCCGGGAGCTGCTGCTCCGCGTCATCCTCCGCCCCGTCGTGCAGGGCGCCGGAGGCGACGATCCCGACCGTCGCGCCGCCCTGCTGGCATCGCAGCTGGTGGGTCTCGCCATGACGCGCTACGTGCTGCGCTTCGAGCCGATCGCCTCGGCCACCCCCGACGAGCTGGCGCCGGTGATGGGAAAGACGCTGCAGCGCTACCTCACGGGTCCCCTGTAGCAGATCTCAAGTCGGTTACGGTGGCAACTCCCTGCCTCCCAGAGGCGTCTTACAGGAGTGACCGTGACCCGACGCCTCACGCTGGCAGCCCTTCCCCTGCTGCTCGCGATGGGCTGCAACGACGCCGCGCCTTCCACGCAGACCCTGCAGCCGCCTCCGGTCACGGCCACCTCGGCCGCGCCGGTCGTCACGACCCCTCCCCTTGTCCCGCTCCCGCCGTCGCCGACCGCGAGCCCGAAGCCCGCGCGTCCGACGTACGACGTGAAGGGGATCCAGCGGCAGCTGGCGGGGGTGTTCTACATCGGGGCTATCGACGGCAAGCCGGGGGGCGGGTTCGCCAGCGCCGTGGCGGCCTTCCAGAAGGTCAACGGTCTGTACGGCGACGGCATCGTCGGGAAGAAGACGCTGGCCGCTTTGAAGCACCCCGCCGCCCTCCCGAAGCCGAAGGAGCGGCGCGCCGGAGTCCGGGTCGAGGTCGACCTCACCAAACAGGTGCTCTACCTCATCAAAGACAACCGCATCACCCGGATCGTGCCCGTGAGCTCGGGCAGCGGCACGCACTACCTGACCAAGAAGGGGCACCGGGCGACAGCCCTGACGCCCATCGGCCACTACGTCATCCAGCGCAGGATCGTCGGCGTGCGGGTCGCGGACCTCGGCACGCTCTACGACCCGGAGTACTTCTACAAGGGCTGGGCCATCCACGGCTCCTCGAGCGTCCCCGGCTACCCCGCCTCGCACG
>JBHEMB010000083.1:0-3576 GCA_046262855.1 Mycobacteriales bacterium
GCTTGATGATCCGCTCGGTGGAGCCGACCAGGTCGGCTGCCTCGACGACCTCGTACTGGCACTCCGGGTGCACCAGGACCTGCACGCCGGGGACCCGCGCCCGCACCTCGTTCACCGACTCGAGGGTGAAGCGGCCGTGCACGGAGCAGTGGCCCTTCCAGAGGATCATCTTCGCCGCGGCGAGCGCCTCGACGGTGTTGCCGCCGAGCGGCTTGCGCGGGTTCCACACGACGCAGTCGTCGAGCGACAGGCCCAGGTCGCGCACGGCAGTGTTGCGGCCGAGGTGCTGGTCCGGGAGGAAGAGGACCTTCTCACCGCGGCCGAAGGCCCAGTCAAGGGCGCGCTTCGCGTTGGAGCTCGTGCAGATGGTGCCGCCGTGCCGGCCGGTGAACCCCTTGATGGCGGCGCTGGAGTTCATGTAGCTCACCGGCACCGTGACGTCCGCGACGCCCGCTTCGGCCAGCTGCTCCCAGCAGTCCTCGACCTGCTCGAAGCTGGCCATGTCGGCCATCGAGCAGCCCGCAGCGAGGTCGGGCAGCACGACGTGCTGGCCCGCGGTCGTGAGGATGTCGGCCGACTCGGCCATGAAGTGCACGCCGCAGAAGACGATGTAGGGCGCGTCGGGGCGGGCCGCCGCCTGCTGCGCGAGCCGGAAGCTGTCGCCCGTGACGTCGGCGAACTGGATGACCTCGTCGCGCTGGTAGTGGTGCCCCAGCACGAAGACCTGGTCGCCGAGGGTCTCCTTGGCCTTGCGGGCGCGCTCGACGAGCGACGGGTCGGAGGCCGGTGGCAGCTCCCCGGGGCAGTCGACGCCTCGCTCACTGGCGAGATCGCGCTGCTGGCCGAGCAGGAGGAGTGCCAGCGGCGTGGGCTCGACACCCGTCATGAGCTCCGTCATTCGTCGACCCTTCTTGTCGTCGCAAAGACGATAACCCCCTGGGGTGCGGGTTGCTTCCCCGGGGCCGGGCGTTTCGTGAAGATCATCGGGTGGCCGGCGGTGCCGTTTCCGGCCCCACGCCGCCACTTTGATCTTGGACGCGGGCAGCCGTCCGGCAGACTCGGCGACGTGCGCGTCGTGATCGCCCCGGACTGCTTCACCGGGACGCTGAGCGCCGCGGTTGCAGCAGATGCCGTCGCTGAGGGGTGGCATCGGACCCGGCCGCACGACGAGCTGGTGCTCCGGCCGATGTCCGACGGCGGCCCCGGCTTCCTGGACGTGCTGCCCGGCAGGCTCATGAGCGTGCTCGTCGAGGACCCGCTGGCGCGCCCGGCACTCGCGTCGTTCCGTCTCGACGGCAGCACCGCCTGGGTGGAGTCGGCGATGGCCTGCGGCCTGCACCTGCTCGACCCGGCCGACCGCGACCCTGCGCTCACCACGACCTACGGGGTCGGCCAGCTCGTCCGGGCCGCGGTGGACGCCGGTGCGCAGCGGGCCGTCATCGGCCTGGGCGGCTCCGGCACGAACGACGGTGGCGCCGGCTTCCTGGCTGCCTTGGGGGTACGGCGGGAAGGCGCCGACGGCGAACCGCTCGCGCCCGGATGCCTGCCGCTCGCCCAGGCCGTACGGCTGACCGGGACGCCGCTCGCCGTCGAGCTGGTTGCGGCGACCGACGTCGACAACCCGCTGCTCGGGGTGCATGGGGCCACCCGCGTCTTCGCCGAGCAGAAGGGTGGGCGCGACCTCGAGGCGCTCGAGGCCGCGCTGGCGCACTGGGCGGACCTGCTCGAGCAGCACCTCGGGCGGTCCGCGCGCGAGCTGCCCGGCGCCGGCGCGGCCGGCGGGCTCGGGTTCGCGATCCTCGCGGCGGGGGGCACCCGGATCTCAGGGTTCTCCGTGGTCGCAGCGGCCGTCGGCCTCGCCGAAGCACTGGCCGGGGCCGACCTGGTGATCACGGGCGAGGGCTCCTTCGACTGGCAGTCGCTGCGCGGCAAGGTCGTATCCGGCGTGGCCGCCGCGGCCGCCCAGGAGGCGGTGCCATGCGTCGTACTGGCGGGCCGGACGAGCGTCGGGCGGCGCGAAGCTGCTGCGGCGGGCATCGAGGCCTCGTACAGCCTGGTGGACGAGGTCGGGCTCGAGCGTGCGCTGAACGACCCAGCCGAGTCGCTGGCTGCTGCCGCGTCAACCCTCGCTCGGGGCTGGGGCATGTGACTGGGTCAGCTCGGCCCCACTTCGTGTGACAATGGAATGGCACGCCGCGCCCGCGCGTTCGTGCGAGAGAACCCGTCTGAGAGGCAACCCATGACCGAGACCAGCGCCGAGACCACGACCGCCGTCGGCGTCGTCCTGACCGACCCGGCCGCCGACAAGGTCGCCAGCCTGCTCGCGCAGGAGGGCCGCGACGACCTCGCGCTTCGCGTCGCCGTGCAGCCCGGTGGTTGCAGCGGTCTGCGCTACCAGCTGTTCTTCGACGAGCGCACCCTCGACGGCGACGTCACGCAGGAGTACGGCACCGGGGTCAAGGTCGTCGTCGACCGGATGAGCGTCCCTTACCTCGCGGGCGCCACCATCGACTTCGTCGACACGATCGAGAAGCAGGGCTTCACCATCGACAACCCGAACGCCGGCGGCTCCTGCGCCTGCGGCGAGTCCTTCCACTAGACCGCCACCCCCTCCCCGGCGTGAATGGATACTGAGCTGCCGTTTTTGGGCGGCTCGAAAGGGCAGCGCAGTATCCATTCATCCGGATCCCATCCGGGCGGGAGTGCGGGTCAGGCGGTGAGGGGGACGGGCTTGTTGGTGCTGGCGTCGATGACCTGGCGGTTGGCCAGCGGTGCCTGCAGGTCGATCGTGACGTCCTGTGGGCGCGAGTCGGTCGTGCAGACCTGGTCGGCAGGCGGCGCGTCGGCGGTGAGGATCACGTAGACGTGGTCGGCGTCCTCCTTGGCCTGGGCCTGGAGGTTCTTGCGGCCGCAGCCGCCGTTGTCGTAGGTCACGACGACGCTCTCCGGGCGCGGTCCGCGCTTCGCGGCCATCACCGGCACCTGCGTCTGCGACGGAGGAGCCGGAGCCACCTCCGTCGGCCGGCCAGGGTCGACGGTGCCCGGGCTGGCGGTTGCGGGGGTGTCGGAGGCGTTCTCGGTCGCCCGGTACTGCTTCTCCACCGCGATCGCGGCGATCGTGCCGCCGCCCTTCACCGCGAACAACCATGACGGCACGAGCATCGAGCCGCCGCCGCTGATGGGCTGCACCGAGAGGCCGAGCTCGGCACCGACGATCACGGTCGGCTCGGGAGGCAGGCAGCCCTTGCCATCCGGTGCGATCCGGCAGAGGTCAGGGTGTGCGACCGCGGGCAGCTCCTCGAAGGCGTCCTCCGCGGAGATGACCGGGTAGCGGTCGGCGGGCTCGACGGCCCCCAACCAACCTGCGGCTGAGGTGATGCGGCCCTCCCGGTCGACGTCGACCCGGGTGGTGAGCCCGACGGTTCGCGGCCGGTCGACGGCTGCGCTCCCGCCGTACGGGCTGGTCTCGACCGTGGCGCTCTCGACGTCCAGTCCGACTGACCGCAGGACCTCGCGGGCCGCGTCCTTCACGACCTGCTCGGAGACCGGCTGCGGCTCGGGTGCAGGGCTCGGGCC
>JBHEMB010000084.1:0-2960 GCA_046262855.1 Mycobacteriales bacterium
TCGACATGCTCGCCCGGGTGCCGGCCGACGTGCGCAGCAGGTACGTCCTCGATCTCACCGTGTCCTGCCGGGTGCACGACCTCGGGATCACGTGGTCGGCGCGGCTGTGCGACGAGGGCATCGTGGGTCTCACGACGGGTGACGACGCGAAGGCTCAGGTCCGGTTGTCCGTCGGGAGCGACGACCTCATCGCCCTGGTGGAAGGCCGTCAGTCGGTGCCGAGCGCCTTCGCGACCGGCAAGGTCCGCGTGCAGGCCAGCCCCCTCGACATGCTCCGGCTCACAAGCCTGATCTGACCCAGGCCAGCGCACACATCGCTCGCAGCGCGTCGTCGCTGTCGTCACTGCCCCGCACGTCACCCTCGAACCAGGCGCGGGCGTCGCGGCAGCGCGCCGTGTCGCCCTCGACGATCACGTCGGGATGGCTGGCCACCAGCCCCCGCAGGTCCGAGGAGACGTACGTCGGGCGCATCGCCGGCGGCGCCTGCATCAGGTCGGCCGGACGGGTGACGCCGGTGAGGACCAGCAGGCTGTCCGTCCCGGCCCGGTTGGCGCCGAGGACGTCGGTGTCGAGCCGGTCCCCCACCACCAGCGGGTGGTGCGCGCGGACCCGCTCCACGCTCGCCATGTGCAGCTCCGGTTCGGGCTTGCCGACGACGACCGGGTGCTTGCCGGTGGTGTGCACCAGCGCCTGCACCAAGGCGCCGTTCCCAGGAACCAGTCCCCGTGGGGTCGGGTAGGTCGCGTCGGTGTTGCCGGCGACCCACAGCGCGCCGGCTTCGATGGCGATCGCCGCCTCGGCCAGGTCCGTCCAGGCCGTGCGCGGTTCGAGTCCCTGCACCACGGCAGCGACGCCGTCGGCCTCACGGACCGGGACGAAGCCGCCGGCGGCCACCTCGTCGGCCAAGCCGCTGCTGCCGACAACGAGCACCTTGGAGTCCGGCGCGAGCCGGCCCTGCAGCCACCGCACCGCGGCCTGCCCGCTGGTCACGACGTCCTCCGGTTCCGCGGGGATGCCGAGCTCGGTCAGGTGGGTGGCGACCACGGCGGGTCGACGTGAGCTGTTGTTCGTCACGAACGCCGTGCGCATCCCGGCAGCCCGCGCCTGCGCGATGCTCGCTGCGGCGTGCGGGACCGGTTCAGGGCCGAGGTAGAGCACCCCGTCGAGGTCGAGCAGCGCGGCGTCGTAGCGATCGCAGAGCCGCGCGGAGGACGGCTTCAGCACCTAGCGGCGGCTGGCGGTCAGCGCCGCCCGTGCCCCACGCAGCGCAGTGCTGTAGTAGGCGATGTCGGGGCGCATCGCCGCGGCCAGCGCGAGGTGCTCGACCGCGCTGGGGAGGTCGCCGAGCTTGGTCGCGGCCAGGCCGAGGCCGAACTGCGCGTAGTCGTCGGCGGGGTTCACGCTGATGATCCACGAGAAGTTCTCGCGCGCCTCCTCGTACATGCCCAGGTCGAACTGCGCCCGCGCGAGGGCCTCCCGCGCCATCCGGCTCTCGGGCTCGGTCTCCGCCACGTGGGTCAGGATCTGCACGGCCGCGGCCGCGTCCTGCGTCTCCAGCAGCTCGAGGCCGCGCACGTACCAGTCGTAGGCGTCCCCCTGCGGTGCGATGTCAGGCGGGGGTGGGGGCAGGTCCGAGAACGGCCGGGGCTTCTCGTCGTCGGGCGCCCTGGGGTCGTAGCGGGGGTCGTACCTGTCGGACACGCCCTCTCCTCTCTCCTCGTGCGCCTCGACCCTGTCGCGGGTCCTCTGCAGGTGCCTCCAACGAACGCCGTGCCTACCGGACTGTTCTGCCCGATCTAGCATGCCGCCAATGCACACACCCCCGCGCCCCGACGGTCTGGTTCTGTCACCGTTCCGTGCGCTGAGGTACGGCTCCGGCGTCGACCTCAGCTCGGTCACCTCTCCGCCGTACGACGTCATTGACGCCGCCGGCGTCGCGGCGCTCGAGCAGGCGAGCGACACCAACGTCGTACGGCTGATCCTCCCACGCGACGAGCGTTCTGAGGGGGATCGCTACCTGCGCGCCGCAACCACGTTGGAGTCGTGGCGGGCGTCTGGGGTGCTTCGTCCCGATCCGGTGCCCGCGCTCTACGTCTACGAGCAGGCCTCGGCGACGCACGCGCAGCGTGGGCTGCTGGGCGCGCTCGCCCTGACCCCGCCCCAGGACGGCATCGTGCTGCCGCACGAGAACACCATGTCGGGCACCGTGTCGGACCGGCTGGCGCTCTACACGGCCGTGGACGCCGATCTGGAGCCGATCTTCCTGCTGTACGGCGGTGGCGGGACCGCCTCGGAGCTGGTCGCCGCTCCCCCTGGCCCGCCGCTCGTCGACGTCGCGCTGCCGGACGGCCTGCGCCACCGGCTGTGGGCGGTCACCGACGCCGCGCTGTTGTCGGCGGTCGCCGCGGACCTGAACGGGCGGACGTCGGTGATCGCCGACGGCCACCACCGCTACGCCACCTACCTCCAGCGGCAGGCCGCTGCCTGGGCGCAGGGCCGTGGGTCCGGACCGTGGGACTTCGGGCTGACGTTCCTGGTCGACGCGTCGGCGTTCGGCCCCGAGGTGCATCCGATCCACCGCGTGATCCCCGGCGTCGAGGCCTTCGAGCTGGCCCGCCGGACGGTGGGGGCAGCCGCGGTGCATGACCTGGACGGCGACGACCTCGATGCCGGCCTGGACGCGCTGGCACGCGCCGGGAAGCACGCCTTCCTGCTGGTGAGCGGGGACGGGGGCACCATGCGGCTGCTCACCTCCCCCGCCCCGGACCGGATGGCAGCGGCGATGCCGGCCGAGCGCTCGCCCGCATGGCGGGACCTCGACGTCTCGGTGCTGCACGTGTTCCTCGTCAGCGACGTCTGGGGTCTGGTCGACGACGTCGAGACGGTCCGCTACGAGCACGACGTCGACGCTGCCATCGCGACAGCGGCGGCCACCGACGGCACGGCCGTGCTGCTCAACC
>JBHEMB010000085.1:0-7665 GCA_046262855.1 Mycobacteriales bacterium
CCGTGGCCGTGAAGCTGTGCAGGAAGTAGCCGCCGCCCACCGGGCCGATCTCGCCGGCCGCGAAGAACCCGGCGACCGCGTCCGCGGCCAGTCCCTGGCGGACTGCGACGACGTCGTGCGCGGCACCGCCGTACGTCGGCCCGAACAGGCTCGCCCCGCGGCCGTTGCAGGAGAACAGCAGCACTCCGCCACCCGGCTGGCCCGGGCAGCGGGCCAGCGCGCCGCGAAGGTCGGCGTCGGCGGCCTCGGCGTCGCGGACCTGCAACCGGACGGTCTGGCCCGGCCGTACGAGGTCACCGACCACCAGGGCGTCGCCCTCGGCACCGAGGATGGCGCGGACCAGGTAGTCGTGGTCGTCGGTGTACTCGTCGGCGGCGATGCCGAGCTGCAGCCCCGACGAGGCCATCGCCTGCTCAGGCGGCGGCAGGGTCGCGAGGATCCTGCGCACCTTCTCCAGGGCCGGCAGCCCGGCCAACCCCTGCAGGACGTTTCCGGCAGCGGCGGTGATGGTCATCGCCGGCCCGATGGGGCGGCAGCCCTGCGAGACCAGTGGCCGCGCCGAGGCCCCACCGACCAGCACCCCGACGGCGCCGCGCTCGATCGTCCGGCCGTCGACCCAGAGCCGCGTCGAGCCGGGACCGGACGGTCCGTGCGCGACCCCCCCGACGAACGGCAGACCAGGCAGGGCCTCCCACGCCTGGCCCACGAAGCCGTCCACCGGGAAGCTGAACGGATCAGCCAGCAGCACCGCCACCTCGTCGGAGGACTCCCCGGCCTCGGGCATCCCGACGACGGCAGCGCGGCCCTCCGAAGGCATCACCTCGAGGTGGAAGGTCCGCAACGTCGCGCCGGGCAGCACCCCCACCCAGACGCTGACAGCCGAGCTTCCCTCGACGCCGGCGCCACCGCCTATCACTCCGCCGGCGCTGCAGCCCAGGGTCGCTCCCGCACCCGTGAGCTTCAAGGCCCGCTCGCCCGCCCCCGACGGATCCGGCCCGGACACGAAGGAGAGCGCCAGGTCGGGGGTGCGGCCGCGCAACGGCTCGAGGGCAGCCGCGACCGCCCTCTCCGCCGCCTCGACGAGGTCGGTGGAGACGCCGATGCCGTCTCCGAAGCGCCCCATGGGTGCACAGCATGACGGATCAGCGGCTCCGACGTAGCGTGAGGGAGTGAACGAAGTGAACCCTCTGCTGCGGGGAGGCGGGAC
The DNA here is from genome assembly GCA_046262855.1 of Mycobacteriales bacterium. GTDB lineage: Bacteria > Actinomycetota > Actinomycetes > Mycobacteriales > SCTD01 > RYN-111. Next base: position 1,208 of record JBHEMB010000085.1, read on the forward strand.
GTGAGCGCTCCCTCCCCGACCACCCTCGCCGAGCTCCGCGAGAGCGGACACGTCCACAAGACCGTCAAGGCCGAGATCCGCCACAACCTGCTGGTCCGGCTGGCCGCCGGCGAGCCGTCGTTCCCCGGCATCCTCGGCTACGAGGAGACCGTCATCCCCGAGGTGGAGCGGGCCTTGCTCGCCGGTCACGACATCGTCCTGCTGGGTGAGCGCGGCCAGGGCAAGACCCGGATGATCCGGACGATCACCGGACTGCTGGACGAGTGGACCCCCGTCATCAGCGGCTGCGAGATCAACGACCACCCCTACGCACCGGTCTGCGTGCGGTGCCGGCAGGTGGTGCACGCCCAGCACGGGCTGACGCCGGTGAGCTGGAAGCACCGCAGTGAGCGGTACGGCGAGAAGCTGGCCACGCCGGACACCTCGGTCGGCGACCTGATCGGCGATGTGGACCCGATCAAGGTGGCCGAGGGCCGGACCCTGGGCGACCCCGAGACCGTGCACTACGGGCTGGTCCCGCGGACGAACCGCGGCGTCTTCAGCGTCAACGAGCTGCCCGACCTCGCGGAGCGCATCCAGGTCGCGCTGCTCAACGTGCTGGAGGAGCGCGACATCCAGGTGCGCGGCTACACGCTCCGCCTCCCTCTCGACCTGCTGCTGATCGCGTCGGCGAACCCCGAGGACTACACCAACCGCGGTCGCATCATCACCCCGCTGAAGGACCGGTTCGGCGCCGAGGTCCGGACCCACTACCCGATGGACCTGAGCCGCGAGCTCGACCTGATCCGGCAGGAAGCGCTGCTGCAGTGGGAGGGCACACCGGTCGTCGTGCCTGACCACCTGGTCGAGATCGTCGCGCGCTGGACGCGGCTGGTCCGTGAGTCTCCGCAGGTCGACCAGCGCTCAGGAGTCAGCGCCCGGTTCGCCATCGCCGCGGCGGAGACGATCGCCGCTTCCGCCGTACGTCGGGCTGCCGTGACGGGGGAGTCAGCGGTAGCGCGGGTCTGCGACCTTCCGTCCGTCGTGCCGGCGTCCCGCGGCAAGGTGGAGTTCGAGGCGACCGAAGAGGGACGCGAGCTGGAGGTGCTCGACCACCTGCTGCGCAAGGCGACCGCCGACACCTTCCGCGCGACGCTCGCCGGCCTGGACCTGTCGGGGATGCAGGGCCGCTTCGACGACGGCGGCATCCTCGAGACCGGCGACCTGGTGCCGGCGCAGCAACTGCTGGCCGACCTGGGCACCGTCCCCGGTCTCGCGCAGCTGCTGCAACGGCTGGGTGTCGAGGAGGAGTCGCCGGGGCTCGCCGCTGCCGCCCTCGAGCTCGCCATGGAGGGCCTGCACCTGAACCGGCGGCTGTCGAAGGACTCGGTCGGACATCGCACGGTGTACGGCCGATGAGGGCCGGCCGCTGATGGGCGACCCCTCGCTCGGCGTCCCCGACACCTACGCGCTGCGTCGCCGGGTGCTGCTGACGGCCCTCATGACCGTCCTCGTCTTCCTGCCCTTCGCCGCGTTCGTGGCCTGGCTCAACGGCCCGGGCGATGACAACACCTGGGACGGCCTGATCATCCCGGGCCTCATCGCGATCTACTTCGGTGTGACGCGACCGATGCTGCGTCCGGTCCGCGAGGCGATCCGGCTGCGCCGGCGGCTGGCCTACTCGGCGTACCTCGCCGAGAAGGAGCGCGACAAGAAGTGACCAACCCCCGAGAGCAGTGCGGCGGCTGATGACGTTCCGGTACGGGGCGTGGGCCGGCGGACGCGATCCGCTGGAGCCGCCGTTCGACGTCGCCGAGGCGGTCGACGAGATCGGTGACCGCGTCATGGCCGGCGACTCCGTGCGGCAGGCGCTGCGCGACCTGCTGCGCCGCGGCACCGACGGCCTGCGCGGGCTCGAGGACCTGCGCCGGCAAGCCGCCATCCGCCAGCGGGAGCTCCGCAAGCAGGGTCGCCTGGACGGCACCCTGCAGGAGGTCCGAGAGCTGCTCGAGAAGGCGCTCGAGCTGGAGCGGTCGGCACTGTTCCCCGACCCGTCGGACAGTGCCCGGATGGCCGAGATGGAGCTCGACGCGCTGCCCACTGACACCGCCCGCGCGGTGCAGGAGCTGAAGCCGTACCAGTGGCGCAGCCCCGAGGCGAAGGCGGCCTACGAGCAAATCGACGAACTGCTCCGCCGGGAGGTGCTCGACTCCCAGTTCCACGGCATGAAGGACGCCCTGGAGAACGCCACCCCCGAGGACATGCAGGCCGTCAAGGACATGCTCGCCGACCTCAACCAGATGCTCGAGGCGGATGCTCGCGGCGAGCACACCCAGGAGCAGTTCGACGCCTTCATGGCCAAGCACGGCCAGTTCTTCCCGTCCAACCCGCAGAACCTTGAGGAGCTCGTCGACGAGCTCGCACGCCGGGCGGCCGCTGCGCAGCGCCTGATGGACTCGCTCACCGCTCAGCAGCGCCAGGAGCTCTCGGAGCTGATGGCGGGCGCGATGGACATGGACCTGCAGTCGCAGATGGCCCAGCTCGGCGACGCGCTGCGGTCCGCGCGGCCCGACCTGCAGTGGGGCGGCCGCGAACGGATGACCGGCGAGCAGGGCATGGGCCTCGGCGACGCGACCAGTGCCTTGCAGGAGCTGGCCGACCTCGACGACCTCGAGTCCGCGCTGAGCCAGGACTACCCGGGCGCGGGCCTCGACGACATCGACGAGGAGGCCGTGCAACGCGCGCTGGGACGCGGCGCCCTCGACGACCTGCGCGCCCTGCAGCGGATCGAGCGCGAGCTGCAGGCCCAGGGCTACCTGATCCGGGACGCGCACGGTCGCCTCGAGCTGTCCCCGCGCGCGGTCCGGCGGCTGGGCGCCACGGCACTGCGCAAGGTCTTCTCCCAGGTCACCTCCAAGGGAAGGGGTGGCCACGACGTCCGGGACGCAGGCGCGGCCGGCGACACCACCGGCGCGTCCCGCCAGTGGCAGTTCGGAGACGAGCAACCCCTCGACGTCATCCGCACCGTCCGCAACGCGGTGCTGCGCAACCCTTCGCACCTCAAGCTCCAGGTCGACGACTTCGAGGTCGTCGAGACCGAGCGCCGGACCAGCGCGGCCGTCGCGCTCCTGGTGGACCTGTCGTTCTCGATGGAGCTGCGCGGCACCTGGGGCGTCGCCAAGCAGACCACGCTGGCGCTGCACTCGCTGGTGACGACGCAGTTCCCGCAGGACGCCATCGAGGTGATCGGGTTCAGCGACTACGCCCAGGTGCTCAAGCCGGAGCAGCTCGCCGGCCTGGATCCGCAACGGGTGCAGGGCACCAACCTGCAGCACGCGCTGATGCTGGCCGGCCGGTTCCTCGGCAGGCACCCTGGTGCCGAGCCGGTGGTGCTCGTCGTGACGGACGGCGAGCCGACTGCGCACCTGACCCGGGACGGGTACGCCGACTTCTGCTGGCCGCCGCTGCCGGAGACCCTCGAGCTCACCATGGCCGAGGTCGAGCGCATCACGCGGCGTGGTGCCACGATCAACGTCTTCATGCTCGATGACGAGCCGCGCCTGGTGGAGTTCGTCGAACGTGTCGCGCAGCGCAACGGCGGCCGGCTGTTCTCCCCCGATCCCTCGAGGCTCGGCGAGTTCGTCGTGAACGACTACCTGCGAGCCCGCCGAGGTCGTCGGCGCGCGGGCTGAGGCTCGCTACCCTGCCGCACGTGCGCAGACTGCTGGTGGGCTTCACGCTGCTGCTGCTCGCCGCGCTCGGCCCGTCCGCGGCGGCGGCTGACCGGCAGGGCTGGCTGGCCGTCGACTGCGGCTGCCGTGGCGCGCTCAGCATCGACGCGGTGAGCAAGGACCTGCTTTTCCTCGGCACCGACTCCGGCATCAGCCGCAGCACCGACGGCGGCTTCACGTGGCACGTGATGGACGCCCCGGTGCACGCGCCCGTCAACCGGGTCTCCTTCGCGGACGCCACCAACGGGATCGCGTCCGGCTCGTTCGACGGCGTGCTCGTCACGCACGACGGCGGCGGCAGCTGGAAGCGGTACCGGCCCTGGCAGGGTCGGACCACCGACGTGGAGGCACTGCCCGGTCGCTGGTTCGGCCTCACGACCTCCGGGCTCTACTCGTCCACCGACGGCCTGGTGTGGAAGCGCGTGCACGGTCCCTTCCCGCCGTACGCCGGGACCGCAAGGATGGACTGGAGCAGTGCCGACGAGGGCGTCGTGGCCAGCGCCCCCGACGTCTTCATCACGACCGACGGCGGCAAGGCGTTCACCCGGGCGCACACCACGAGCGGGCTCTTCTTCGATGCGCTCAGCCTGGGTGAGGGCAGCGGCTTCGCCGTCGGGCAGGACTCGGTGCACAGCGGCCAGCCGTGGGTCGACCACGTCACCGGTACGACGGCAGCGGCCGCCGACCTCCCTGGCCGCGGCCTCGCCGACGAGCAGGAGCGCGGCATCTCACAGGCCGGGCGCACGGTCTACGCCGTCGGCACCGAAGGGCTCATTGCACGAAGCGACGACGAGGGCACCACCTGGGCCTACGAGAGGCCGCCGCGCAGCTACGAGCGGTCGGCGTTCTACGACGTCGACAGCGTCGACGCCGAGCACGCCTGGATCGCGGTGCACTCCGGTCGGGTCCTCATCCGCGACGCCCCGCGGCTGCACGACATCACCGCCAGCGCGCACCGCGGGCTGGGCCTGGGCCTGCTCGGGCTGAGCGCGCTTGGTGTCGTCGGGGCCAGTGCCGCCATCGGCACCGGTCGCCGACCCGCCGCCGGGACCCTTGCGCTGGCCTCGTTGCTGGCCGGTGGTGGTGGGTTCGTCGCGGTCACCGCGGAACGGACCTGCCCGGCATCGGGCTGCACGACGCTGGCTGCGCCGGCAGAGCCCGTCCTCGCCGGGAGCCCGTCACCGACGACCACAGCGTCAGCCAGTCCTACCGGGTCACCCACCACGTCGGCCTCGCCCACCCCGACGCCGACGACCTCCTCGACTGCCACGCCCGCTACGTCTCCAACCGCATCGGAGAGCCCTGCTCGGCCGGCTGTGACAACACCCGCGCCGTCGGCAACCCGCTCGCCGGCACCGTCGGGCAAACCCAGCCCCGGCACCTCCGCGACCCCGTCCGGCAGCTTTACCGCGGTGCTCACCAAGGCCCCGACCTGCGATCAGAGGGGCCGCCCGCACGCCGGGCAGATCCTGCTGCGCAACACCACGTCGCAGCCCGTGAGCTGGTCAGCGACAGCCCGCGAGCGGACCGCGACGAACGCCCCGTGGGCCAGGCTGTCGCCACCGTCGGGCTCGGTGACCACCGGGGGTCAGGCCACCATCCTCGTGACGCCCGACGCCAGCCTGTGCCAGCCGGGCAACGACGCGGTGACCGAGCACGTCGACGTCAGGCACGGCACGGCAACGACCTCAGTCGCCGTGACCGTCACGCCCCAGACCTGATCGCAGGGCTGCGGCGTCTCAGTCGCCGCCGAGGTACGTCTTGCGGAGATCACCGGAGCGCTCGAGGTCGGCGCCGCGGCCGTCGAAGGTGATGGTGCCCTTCTCCATGATCAGCGCCTGGTCCGCGTAGGGCAGCACGCCGACGTTCTGCTCCACGATCACGACGGTCGTGCCGTCCTCGTTGATCTGGCTGACCACCTGGAAGACGGTCTGGGCGAGCTTCGGGGACAGCCCGAGCGACGCCTCGTCGATCAGCAGGATCCGCGGGCGGCTCATCATCGCGCGCCCGATCGCCAGCATCTGCTGCTCGCCGCCCGACATCGTGCCCGCGAGCTGGTCCTTGCGCTCCTCGAGCCGGGGGAAGTACCCGAAGACGCGCTCGAGCTGCTCCTGCGTCGAGCGCTTGTCGCCACGCCGGGTCCAGGCGCCGAGCTTGAGGTTCGTCAGCACGTTGAGGGCGGGGAAGACCCGCCGGCCCTCGGGCGACAGCGACACCCCACTGGCTACGAACGCGGGCGCGTCCTTGCCGGCCATCGGGACCCCGTCCACCGTGATCTCGCCCTGCCAGGTCGGGTGCATGCCGGCGATGGTGTTGATGGTCGTGGTCTTTCCGGCGCCGTTGAGGCCGAACAGCACGGCCGTCTCGCCCTCCTCGACGGCGAAGGAGATGCCCTGCAGCACCGGCAGCTCGCCGTAGCCCGTCCGCAGGTCGTGGACCTCCAGCAGGCTCACGAGTCCCCCTTCTTGGTGGCGGCACGGCGCTTCGCCGGGGTCTTCTTCGCAGCCTTCTCGACCGCCGCCGGCGGCGGGTGGACACCTGCGCCCAGCTGCGCATCGAGGGCCGCGTCCTCAGCCGACTCCTCGGTGGCGGCGAGCGCCTCGGGTGCCTCGCCGCCCATGTAGGCCGCGACCACCTCGGGGTGCGTCTGGATCACCGTCGGCTCCCCCTCGGCGAGCAGCCGCCCGAAGTTGAGGACGTAGACGTAGTCGCAGACGTTGAGCACCAGCGGCACGTGGTGCTCGATGA
>JBHEMB010000086.1:0-5679 GCA_046262855.1 Mycobacteriales bacterium
GCACGAGGACGTCTGGCTGCCGCTGTTCGAGCCGACCGGGGATGCCGACGACCCGGACCCGCTTCCCAACCCGGTGCGACCGACTCCGCGGTCGCCTGCGTCCCCGGAGCGCTTCGAGTCGAGGGCGGTGCTGTCGGGCCTCGGACGGTCGCGGCTCGGCCGCCGACTCATGGTCGACCCGCTCTCGTTGACGGTCGAGGCCTCCCTCCAGGCGATCGCCGACGCCGGTCTCAAGCCGGAGGACATCGACGGGCTGTCGACCTACCCGGGTCCCCTGGGCATGGGGATGTCTGAGGGAGGGGCGACCGCTCTCGAGGAGGCACTCCGGCTGCAGCCCACCTGGATCAACGGCGGCGCCGAGCTGCCCGGGCCGGGGGGCGCGATTGTCGCGGCGATGCTCGCGGTCTCCAGCGGCCTGTGCCGGCACGTGCTCTGCTTCCGCACCGTCTGGGAGTCGACGTTCGCTGCGCTCGGTCTCAGGGCCCCGGGCGGCGGGCGGGTCACCGGCAACTCGGAGTGGCGCGCGCCGTTCGGCGCGATGTCCGCCGCGAACTGGATCGGCATGAACGCCAACCAGTACCTGCACCGGTACGGCGCAGACCGTGAGCTGCTGGGCCGGATCGCGCTGAACGGGCGGGCGCACGCGGCGCTCAACCCGGCGGCCATCTACCGGGACCCGATGACGATGGACGACTACCTGTCGGCTCGGCCGATCACGACGCCGTTCGGGTTGTACGACTGCGACGTGCCCTGCGACGGCTCGATCGCCGTCATCGTGTCCGACGCATCCGTTGCCGGGGACGTCCCGCACGGGGCGGTGCGGGTCGCCGCCGTCGGCACGCAGATCCTCGAGCGGGTCTCCTGGGACCAGGGCACCCTGACCCACGAGCCGCAGGTGCTCGGCCAGTCCGCCCACCTGTGGACCCGCACGTCGCTGCGGCCGGCCGACGTCGACGTCGCGCTGCTCTACGACGGCTTCACGTTCAACGCCGTCTCGTGGCTCGAGGGCCTCGGGTTCTGCGGGCTGGGCGAGGCCCAGGACTGGATCGGCGACGGCAGCCGGATCGCGCTCGGCGGCGAGCTGCCGGTGAACCCGCACGGCGGCCAGCTCTCCGAGGGCCGGACCCATGGGTTCGGCTTCCTGTACGAAGCGGTCGCACAGTTGCGGCACCAGGCGGGTGACCGACAGGTGGCCGACGCCCGGACAGCGGTCGTGGCGACCGGGGGCGGCACGCCCTCAGGGGTGCTGCTCCTGCAGCGCGACGGAGCCTGAGCTCACGCCAGGGTGCGGCCCCCCGCTGCGTCTGCTCCATCGAAGCGCCCGCGTTGTCCCGCCGGGCGCGCGCAGTGACAGAGAGCTCAGCCGACAGCCGAGAAGCGCGGGGCCTGCTCGTAGAGCGCGGCCCAGTCCTTGCGGGACCTGATCGACACGTCCACGTCCGTCGCCTGGGCGCGCAGCGCACCCACCGTCGCCTGCTCTCGGGGGACGACCGCGAACGGGTCCCAGCCGAAGAAGCGACTGGCGTTCTGCCAGGAGATCTTGTTGATGTCGACGTCGCTCGCCCCGGCGTTGAGGAGCTCACGATGGACGAACTCGGGCGCGTCGGGCCACAGCGAGTCGGAGTGCGGGAAGTCGCACTCCCACGCGATGTTGTCGATGCCGATCTCGTGCATGAGCTTGAGCGAGGTCGGGTCGGTGACGTAGCAGGCCAGCGAGTGGTCGCGGAACACCTCGCTCGGCAGCCGCCCGCCGAAGTCGCGGCGCAGCCACTTCTGGTTCGAGTAGTGGCGGTCGCAGCGGTCCAGGTAGAAGGGGATCCATCCGATGCCGCCTTCCGAGAAGGCGATCTTGAGGTCCGGGTAGCTGCGCATGGCCGGACCCCACAGCAGGTCCTGCGCGCACAGCGCGCTGATCTGGCAGGCCAGGATGATCATGTTGTCGATGGGAGCATCGGGCGCGCTGTTGAGGGCCCGGAAGCCCATCCCGATGTGGCAGCACAGCACCACCCCGAGGTCCGACAGCGCCTGGAAGACCGGTCCCCAGAAGGTCATGTCGTGGTAGCTCGGGAGCCCCTCGAGGTGCGGGAGCTCCGGCATCGTCACCGCGCGACAGCCCTTGGCCGCGACGCGCCGGATCTCGGCCACCATCAGCTGGGGGTCCCACGTCGGCAGCAGAGCGAGCGGGATGAAGCGGCCCGGGTAGGCGCCGTCCCACTCGTCGATGTGCCAGTCGTTGTAGGCCTGGATCATGACGACGGTCGTCTCGTCCTTGAAGTGGGTCAGGTGCCCGGCGCTGAACCCGGTGAAGGTCGGGAAGCACATCGACGCGAGGATGCCGTTGCGGTTCATGTCGCGGACCCGCTCGTGCACGTCGTACACGCTGGGGCGCATCTCGGCGAAGCCGGCAGGGTCACGGCCCCACTCCTCGGCCGGCCACGAGACGACTGCGTTGAGCCCGCTCACACCGGTCGGCCGGCCGCGGTACATCCACTGGTCGACGCCGTTCTCGCCGACCTCCACGCGCGGTGCGTCGTGCGCCCACTTGGCCGGCACGTGTCGGGCGAACATGTCCGGCGGCTCGACGACGTGGTCGTCAATGCTGACCAGGATGAGCTCGTCGGTGTTCATGTGACTCCCTTGTGCTCCGGGCATGCCATTCTCGCTTCAGTCTATCCTCGTTTTCGAACGCGTGCACACCCACACCCACTCCGTTGTCGTTAGGCTCTGGCATGACCACCGAGGACCTGGCCGGCGGGCCCGCGCGCGCCAGCGGGCGGGCGCAGGCCATTGAGCGCCGGATCGACCCGGCGCGCGCCCGCGCCGAAAAGCGGGTGCAGCGCTTCCTCACGGCTGCGCTCGAGCTGATGAACGAGAGCGCATCCGGCGCGGACTTCACCGTCCAGGAGGTCGTCGAGCGCTCGGGTCAGTCGCTGCGCAGCTTCTACCAGTACTTCGGGGGCAAGCAGGAGCTGCTGCTGGCCCTGTTCGAAGAGGCGGTGCTGTCGACCACGGAGCAGCTGCGTGCGGCGGTCGCGGAAGAGGGCACTGCCCTCGAGCGGCTGCACCGGTTCGTCGTCGACTACTACCGGATCTGCCGACCCTCCCGTCGGCGCCGCAAGGGTGGCCCGAACCCCGCCATGACCGAGTTCGCCCAGCAGCTGCTCACGGTCGAGCCGGCCAAGGCCGCGCGCGCCTTCCGGCCCCTCGTCGAGCTCTTCGAGCAGCTGCTTGCGGAGGCCTCGGACGAGGGCGCCGTTCGCGACAACCTCCCGCGCCGCCGGGTGGCCGGCGTCGTGCTCGAGGCGATCATGTTCCACGCCTTCTCGCGCACGATCGTGGGCGCCGCGAACGCCGACGACGGCGACCCGGCCGAGGAGCTGTTCGAGTTCGTGCTGCACGGCATCGCCACCCGCTGAGCGCTCAGGCGGGGTCATTGCGGTAGACCTGGCCGCCCTTCATGACGAAGCGCACCTTCTCGAGCACGGTGATGTCGCTGAGCGGGTCACCGGGTACAGCGATGACGTCGGCCAGCAGCCCGGGCTCGAGGCGTCCCCGGTCATCGACGTCGATGAGCTCGGCGGCAACTGTCGTGGCGGCGCGGATCGCCTGGAGCGGCGACATGCCGCGGTCGACGAGGGCGAGCAGCTCCTTGGCGTTGCGGCCGTGCGGGATGGCCGGGGCGTCGGTGCCGCACGCGATCCGGGCTCCCGCCTCGATCGCCTTGCTGATCATCTTCTTCGCGCGGGGGAAGACCTCGGCGGCCTTCGCCTGCAGCTCGGGTGGGGCGTGCGAGACGTCCATCCCGTCGGCGAGGTAGGTGGTCGGCACGAGGAAGGTGCCGCGGTCGACCATCAGCTTGAGGGTCTCGTCGCTCATCAGCGAGCCGTGCTCGATGCAGTCGATGCCGGCCTCGATCGCCGCTCGGATGCCATCGTCTCCGTGGGCATGAGCAGCAACCTTGAGCCCGGCCCGGTGCGCCTCGTCGACGACGGTGCGCAGCTCCTCGTCGGAGTACTGCTGCGCGCCGGCCGGGCCGGTGTGGGACATCACGCCGCCGGAGGCGCACACCTTGATGAGTTTGGCGCCGTACTTGATCTGGTAGCGCACCGCCTGGCGCACCTCGGCGACGCCGTTCGCGATGCCCTCCTCGATCGTGAGCGGGAGGACGTGCGGGGCGAACGCCTGGAACATCGTGGGATCGAGGTGCCCACCGGTCGGGCAGATCGCGTGGCCGGCGGGCACGATGCGCGGTCCCTCGACCCAGCCGTAGTCGATCGCCTTGCTGAGCGCGACGTCGAGCAGCAGGCCGCCGGTCTGGATGAACAGCCCCAGGTTGCGCACCGTCGTGAAGCCGGCGCGCAGCGTGCGCTTGGCGTTGACCGTGGCGCGCAAGGTGCGCAGCGCGGGGTCGTCCTGGACCGCGGCGAGCGGGCCGTGGTCCGGCCCGCCCAGCAGGAGGTTGACCTCCATGTCCATCAGCCCCGGAACGAGGGTGACGTCGCCGAGATCATGCGTGACCGTGCCCTCGGGCAGCGTCGTCGGGCCTACGGCAGAGATCCGCCCGCCCTCGATGAGCAGGTCGGCGCCGTCCCGCACCACCCCCGCCTCGACGTCCAGCAGGCGCGCGGCGCGAAGCCGGATGGGACGCTCAGGTTCCTTGCGGCGGGACATGCGGCCTCCTCTGTCTTCCTCAGCGCCTTGTGCGCGATCACCCTCAGACGCGCCGGGCGGCCTGAGGGTGATCGCGCGATGAAGGACCTAGACGGCGGGCTGGAGCACGTTGTCGACCACGGCGGCGCCGCTGTCCGGGACGCGCGGCTGGCGCCACACCTCGACCGGGAACGACACCGTGACGAGCGACGAGAACAGCCAGAGCAGCCGCTTCGCGTCCTCGGGCAGCGCGTCCATCGTGAACTGCTCCAGGTAGCTAGCGGCAGCCTCCAGCCGCGGGAACACCGCGTCGTAGAAGGCCTGCAGCTCCTCCATGGTGCTGGCGAGCCGCTTGTCGTAGCGCGCGTTCTCACCCGGGAGCGCCCACTCGGCGTAGACCTCGAGGTCGCTGAACTCAGCAGGGAAAGCAGTCATCGTCGCTCCTTCAGGACACTGCGGTGATCGGGGCGGGCGCGTCGCCAGCTTGGCGCTTGGCGTACTCGTCGCAGTACTGCCGGGCGGTGGTGTGCAGGTGACGCAGCAGCACCTCCTGGTCGTTGAGCGGGAACTCCGTCACCGCGCGCGACTCGATCATCGTCTGCGTGGCCTCGAGGGTGTTGGCGTCCTGCAGGCCGTATTCCTTGAAGGAGACGGCCGCGAGTTCCTGCGCGATGCGCTCACGGGGAGTTCTCGGCTGCGGGAAGTACACCGTGCCCTCGAAGAGGTGCGTGTTGTGCGACGTCGGCCAATAGTGGTAAGTCAGATACCAGCCTTGACCCCAGAACAGGATCACGAAATTCGGGAACAACTGGAACGAATCCAGGCCCCACGGATCGCACTTCGCGGGATTCAAGCCCGCCGGCATCTCGCCCAGATCCGGCTTTTCCCACGGCCCGAAAAGCCCGCTCTGACAGATGTCCTCGATCGGTTTGCGCATCTCGTCGGCCATCTCCCAGGCCTTGATACCCGAGGTACTCACTAGCCGGTGCGGACCCTCGATGCGGTAGTGCGGCGCCTCGAAGCCCGCTT
>JBHEMB010000087.1:0-2827 GCA_046262855.1 Mycobacteriales bacterium
CACTCACCCTGACCTTGCACGGGATCGGCAAGGTCGAGGGCTGGACCCCCACCAGCCAGTCGGAGGCCTACGCGAAGCTCCAGGAGTGGGGCCTCCCCACGAGCAAGCGGTACGACGTGTTCGACGACATCGACGGGGCGCTCGGCTACATCGCCCACTGGGGCGAGCACCGGCACGACGTCGAGCACGAGATCGACGGCGTCGTCGTCAAGGTCGACCAGGTCCCCCTGCAGCGTCGGCTGGGCGCGACCAGCAAGGCACCGCGCTGGGCGATCGCCCACAAGTACCCACCCGAGGAGGTCACCACCAAGCTCCTCGACATCCTCGTGAACACCGGGCGGACCGGCCGCGTCACGCCGTTCGCCCAGCTGGAGCCGGTGCACGTCGGCGGTGTCATGGTCGGACAGGCGACGTTGCACAACGCGCAGGAGGTGGAGCGGAAGGGCGTGCTGCTGGGAGACACCGTGGTCGTACGGCGGGCCGGCGACGTGATCCCCGAGGTGCTCGGGCCGGTGGCTGCCCTGCGCGACGGCACGGAGACGCGCTGGGTCATGCCCAAGGAATGCCCGAGCTGCGGGACGCTGCTCAAGCCGGCGAAGGAGGGCGACGTCGACCTGCGCTGCCCCAACAACCAGTCCTGCCCGGCGCAGCTGCGTGAGCGGATCTTCTTCCTCGCGAGCCGCGGCGGGTTCGACATCGAGGCCCTCGGCTTCAAGGCCGCGGACGCGCTGCTGTCCGATGGCATCGTCACCGACGAGGGCGACGTCTTCTCGCTGACCGAGGAGCGGCTGCTGCGCAGCGCCTTCTTCCGCAACAAGGACGGCTCACTGTCCGCCAACGGCAGCCAGCTGCTGGCGAACCTGGAGAAGGCCAAGGGGCAGCCGCTCTGGAGGGTGCTCGTCAGCCTCAGCATCCGGCACGTCGGCCCGACGGCCGCGCGGGAGCTCGCCCGCCAGTTCCGGGACCTGGAGCGGATCGCGACCGCCTCCGAGGAGGAGCTGGCCGCCGCTGACGGGGTCGGGCCGACGATCGCTCGCGCGGTCGTGGAGTGGTTCGCGGTCGACTGGCACCGGGAGATCGTCCGCAAGTGGGCCGCCGCCGGGGTGCGGACCGCGGACGAAGGCGCCGACGAAGGGCCGCGCCCGCTCGAGGGGGTCACTGTGGTGATCACGGGCACCCTGACGTCGTACTCCCGGGACGGTGCCGGCGAGGCCGTGCAGGAGCGTGGCGGGAAGGTGACGGGCAGCGTCTCGAAGAAGACCGACTTCGTCGTGGTCGGAGCCGAGCCCGGGCAGAGCAAGTACGACAAGGCCGTCAAGCTGGGGGTGCCCGTGCTCGACGACGCGGGCTTCGCCGCGCTGCTGGAGAAGGGGCCGGACGCGGCGAGGGAGCTCGCAACCGTGCTCGAGGAGTAGCGGGCTCACCCGTTCGGACTAACGAGGCATGTCGGGCACCTGCCGACATCTTCAGGGCTGCCCCGCTGACCAGGGCATCCCATGCTGCTCACGAAAGGCGGTGACGTGTCCGCAGGGAGCCGCCCGGACCCCCGGAACGTCATCACGGGTCCGCGCGAGAATGCCTTCACCGCATTCGTGGGTGCGGTCGCGGTCGCTGGGCTGCTGCTCGTAGCCGGGAGCCTCCTGCTCGCGCCGATCCCACCGGTGGGGACGCTCGGGCCGGCCTTCGCCGCGATCGCCGGCCTGCTGCTGCTCAGCGAGTTCCGTCCGCTGTTCACGGGCGGCGGGGACGGCAATGCGAACGGCGTGGTGTTGTCCACCTGCTTCGTGTTCGCGCTGCTGCTCCGGTACGACCTCCCGCTCACGCTGGCGATGCAGACGATCGCCGTGGTCATCAGCGACGCCACCAAGCGCAAGGCGATCTGGCGGACCGGGTTCAACGCCGGCCAGTACGCGCTGTCGTGGACGGCTGCCTGGCTCGTCTTGCTGCTGCTGGGACACCACGCCGAAGCGGGCCGCCCGATGCCGCTGACCGAGGACGCCTTGCTGCCGGCCATCGCCGGCGGCATCACCTTCTTCGTCGTCAACGAGCTGCTCGTGACGCGGGCCGTCTCCTGGCACCTGGGTCAGAGTCTCTGGGCAACGCTGCGGCCCGACCTCGCGTTCGAGCTGCTCACGAGCGGCGCGCTGCTCTGCTTCGCCCCGCTCGTGGTGCTGGCCCTGCAGGCCGGCCCTGGCTTCGTGCCGCTGCTGGCACCGGTGCTCGGGGCCGTCTACGCCTTCGGCCTGGTCGCCCAGCGCACCGAGCAGACCTCGCTGTCCGACGACCTCACCGGCCTTGCCAACCGCAAGCTGCTCGGCACCAACACCGCGGTCGCCGTCCAGGCCGGCGAGGCCGCTCTGGTGCTGCTCGACCTGGACCGGTTCAAGGAGGTCAACGACACCCTCGGCCACCACGTCGGCGACCAGCTCCTCGTCGCCGTCGCTCAGCGGCTGTCGAAGGCGCTCCGGCCGGGGGACACGGTGGCGCGGCTGGGCGGTGACGAGTTCGCGCTGCTGCTGCCCGGCGCCGACACCGAGGTCGCGACCAAGGCCGCGGGGCGCGCGCGCTCGGCGCTCTCCGAGCCGTTCGTCCTGGGCGGTCTGCTCGTCGACGTCACCGCGAGCGCCGGCATCGCCGTGAGCCCGGAGCACGGCATCACGGTCGACGTGCTCCTGCAGCGCGCGGACGTGGCGATGTACCTGTCCAAGGAGTCCGGCGACGTCGAGCTCTACGACACCAGCCGCGACCACAACTCGACCAGGCGTCTCGCGCTGCTCGGCGAGCTCCGTCGGGCGCTGGAGTCCGACGAGCTCGAGCTGCACTACCA
>JBHEMB010000088.1:0-12694 GCA_046262855.1 Mycobacteriales bacterium
ATGAAGATGCTCGAGGACTGGGTGCAGTTCACGCCCCCGGCACCGTTCAGCGCGTTCATGCGGGCCTACTCGCACCTGCGCGGTGCCGACTACCACCCGGCACCGTTCAACGTGGTCGTCTCGAACGTCCCCGGGCCCACCGTCCCGGTCTGGATCGCCGGCGCACGGCTGACGGACCTCTACAGCGTCGGACCGATCCTGCAGGGCATCGGGCTGAACGTGACGGTCTGGTCGTACCTGGACAAGATGAACTTCTCCTTCCTGGCCTGCCCAGACCTGCTGCCGGACCTGCGGGGACTCGCCGATCACATGATCGCCAGCTTGCGGCATCTCGTGCGCTCAGCTGGGTAACCTCCCGCCAAGTAGGGCAGTCCAAGCAGTGAGCGCACCGACGCGCTGAGCTGGAGGAGGCACGTCCGCAGATGGTGGTCACGGATCTCGCAGGTGGGGTCGCCCGGGCCGGGCTGCGCCGCGTCGTGAAGATGCCCAGCGTCCCGGCCGTCCCCGAGGGGCGGCTGCTCGACCTCCCGCTGCGAGGCCGCACGTACGTCGTCGACGTCCCTGGTCCCTCCCCGGACGCCCCCGTGGTGCTGCTGCTGCACGCGCTCGGCTGCACGGCGTACCTCACGTGGTATCCGGTGCTCGAGGAGCTCTCCAAGACCTACCGCGTCATCGCTTTCGACCAGCGCTGGCACGGCCGAGGCATTCGCTCGCGCCGCTTCCTCCTCAGTGACTGCGCCGAGGACGCCGTGGCGGTGCTCGACGAGCTGGGCGTGCGCTCGGCCGTCGTCGCCGGCTACTCGATGGGCGGCCTGGTGGCGCAGCTGCTGGCCCACCGACACCCCGAGCGGGTCGACGGGCTGGCGCTCTGCGCGACGGCTCGCGACTTCCGGGGCAAGCGACGGGAGCGGTTCTTCTTCCCGGTGATGACGCTCGCCATGCACCCGCTGTCGGCCTACGCGCTGCAGCGCGTCGAGAAGGTGGCTGAGTCACTGCCCTCGAGCCCCTCGTTGGACGCGTCCACCCCGGCCTTCGGCCGGGCGGAGTTCCGCAGCACGAGCGCCTGGTCGATGCCTGAGGTGCTGGGCGAGCTAGGCCGCTTCAACTCCGCCCCGTGGGTCGGCGAGATCAGCTGTCCCACAGCGGTGGTCGTCACGGACAACGACCACGCGATCCCCTCGAGCCGGCAGCGCAAGCTGGCGCAGTCGATCCCCGGCGCGGAGACGTTCGAGGTGCACGGCGGCCACCTGTCGCTCATGCTGCACACCGATGCCTGGCGAGAGGCCCTCGTGAGCGCCTTGGCGTCAGTCGTCGAACGGCGCGCCCAGGCCGCCTGACGGGTGGACGAACCCGGACGACCGGGACATTGCGGGGCACCGCCGCGGTGAGGAGTTGCCCACCACGGGTCGCGATCATGCCGGGCGAGGTCGAAGCACAGGGCATCTCCCCGCCCGAAAGGCTCCACCGTGCTTCGCCGTACCGTCACCGCACTGCTCGTCTCCGGAACGGTTCTCGCTGCTCCCGCCGTTGCGCTCGCTGCTGTCAGCGGCCCGGACGTCTCGCACTACCAGCACCCGGGCGGCGTGGGCATCGGCTGGACCGCGGTCAAGGCGAGTGGGCAGACCTTCGTGTTCCACAAGGCCACGGAAGGGCTCACCTACACGGACCCCACCTTCGCCCGTGACCGGCGCGACGCGAGGTCAGTGGGGCTCATCGTGGGTGCCTACCACTTCGCCCGGCCCGCCGGTGGACCAGCCAACGCGACGGCTCAGGCGCGACGTTTCGTAGCGACCCTCGGGACGACCAGGCACCTGGGCGAGCTGCCTCCCGTCCTCGACCTCGAGACCACCGGCGGGCTGACCCCGCCCCAGCTCATCGCCTGGACGCGCGTGTTCCTCACCACGGTCCGCTCGCTCTCCGGCCGCACGCCCATCGTCTACAGCTACCCCTCGTTCTGGAAGACGGCCATGGCCGGGACGAAGGCGTTTAGCAGCTATCCGCTCTGGGGGGCCTGCTACTGCGCCGGCCCGACGAACCTGGGGGGAGCCTGGACGCACTGGACCCTCTGGCAGTACTCCTCGCACAGCCACGTCCGGGGAATCGCCGGGCGCAGTGACATGAACCGCTTCAACGGGTCCCTCGCACAGCTTCGTGCCCTCACGAACCAACCGCCGGCGCGCCGGCCCGCACCTGTCGTCAAGGTCGGCACCGTGCTCACGGCGGGCGCCCCGGAGGCTGTCCCCTCAGGGCAGGCCTTCGCGATCAGCGGCACGCTGATGACGAAGGGCGGCCGTCCCGTCGCGAAGCGAGAGGTGCTGGTGTCTGGCCGGGCGGCAGGCACCGCCCGCTGGTGGGACGCCACCACGGTGACGACCTCCTCGTCAGGGACCTGGACAGCGCAGCTCCGGGCGCCCTTCGACGTGGAGCTCATCGCGAGGTTCCTCGGCGACGCCGGCGCGCTGCCCTCGACGAGCACGACGCTGAGGCTGGCCGTCACCCCGGCCGCTCGTTAGGAGAGACTGCGGGTCGTGCAGATCCGCAGCGCCACCGCGTCCGATGTCGACGCCGTGGTCGGCCTTGTCGAGTCCGCGTACCGGGGCGACTCCGGCCGCGCCGGCTGGACGACCGAGGCCGACCTGCTCGACGGGCAGCGCACCGATCCTGCCGAGGTGCGGTCGGTGCTCGACGATCTGATTGTGGCCGAGGAGGACGGCGAGCTGATCGGGTGCTGCACCCTGATCCCCCGAGGCGGGTACGCGTACTTCGGGATGTTCGCCGTCCGTCCCGGGCTGCAGGGCGGTGGGGTCGGCTCGCGACTGCTGGCCGAGGCGGAGAAGCTAGCCGCCCGGCACGGCGCGGCCCGCGTGGAGATGACCGTCATCTCTGCGCGCACCGAGCTCATCGCCTTCTACCTCCGCCGCGGCTACGTCGACACAGGCACGAGCCGGCCGTTCCCCTACGGCGACGAGCGCTTCGGTCAGCCACGCCGCGACGACCTCTCGTTCACCGTCCTCGCGAAGGAGCTCTCGGTGCGCGCGGATCAGCCGTGAACGGGCACGGCCACCAGCACCACACTGCCGCCGGCGAGCAGCGGAGCAGGTTGGCCGTCGTCCTCTGCATCACCGTCGCGATCCTCGTCGCGGAGGTCATCGGAGGGCTCGTCGCGCACTCGCTGGTGCTGCTGGCCGACGCCGCCCACATGGGCGCCGACGCCGCCGGCATCGGCCTGTCCCTGTTCGCCGTCATCTGCGCGACGCGCCCGCCCACGCTGGCCCGCACCTTCGGGCTGCAACGGCTCGAGATCCTGGCGGCGGTCGTCAACGCCGTCGTGCTGCTCCTGCTGGGCGTCCTGGTCGTCGTCGAGGCAGTACGGCGGCTGGTGACGCCAGGCCATCCCGCTCCCGGCACGATGGTGCTGTTCGGCATCGTCGCCGTGGCCGGCAACCTGACGAGCCTGCTGCTGCTGCGACCGGCCCAGGCCCACTCGCTGAACGTCCGCGGCGCCTACCTCGAGGTGCTCGCGGACCTGCTCGGCGCTGCCGCCGTACTGGTGGCCGCCGCTGTCATCGCGATCACCGGTTGGCGCCGCGCCGACCCGGCCGCGTCGCTGCTCATCGGTGCCCTCATCATCCCCCGCACCCTGCGGATGCTGAAGGCCGCCGTGGACGTGCTGCTCGAAGCGACCCCGGAGCACGTCGACCTTCAGGAGGTCCGCGCCCACATCCTCGAGACGCCTGGCGTCATCGGCTGCCACGACCTGCACGCCTGGACCATCACCAGCGGCAACGCCGTCCTCAGCGCGCACGTCGTCGTGGCCGCCGAGCACTGGGCGGACGGGTCCGCCTCCAGGGTGCTCGACCACCTCGGCGAGTGCCTCTCAGGTCACTTCGACGTCGAGCACTCGACCTTCCAGATCGAACCGCCCGGCCACCTCGACCACGAGGCCGTCCTCCACGACTGACCGCGGCAAGAGGCCGTTCGGACAATGTCGGTTCGGCCGTGCCCTGGCGCGGTGGGACTCCCTTTGTCCCCCGCGTCAGCGCGGCGAGAGCTCGAAGACCTTGATGTGACGGTCGGTCCGCTCCTCGTACTTGGCGAAGTTGGGCCAGGTCTTGAGCATCGCCTGCCAGGCGTCCGCGCGCTCGTCGCCCTCGAGGAGCCGCGCCCGCATCTCGGACGTCTTCCCCTTGAAGCGCACGGTGACATCTGGGTCCGCCTCCATGTTCCTGACCCAGAGGGGCTCCTTGGGACCGCCGAAGTACGAGCCGGCGATGAGGATCGCGTCACCGTGCGGGACGCACAGCAACGGGGTGCTGCGGGGCAGCCCGCTCTTGCGGCCCGTCACCGTCAGCATGATGTTGGGAAGGCCGGCGACGTCGAGGATCGTGAGCTTGCCGCGCGTCCCGTGCTGGATCAGCTTGTCGACGAAGACGATCTGCGGCAGCAGCTTGGGCATCCACGAGATGGAGCCGAGCTGGACGGCCACCGGCGTCAGGAGTCCCATCCGCGAAGCCTAGGAGACACAACGCCGGGTGCGCTCGGCCCCGTCGACCAGCTCCTCATGAAGTCGTCAACCTGTGCGGGCCCGGGCCCTTGACCCTCTCCGACGTCACCTGGGGCCGGGGGTCAGGTCGCCCGGCGCCTCCGGAGGACGAGCACGGCACCGATGAGCACGAGGCCGGCGACCGGGAACGCCACGCCGAGTCCCGTGGCCGCGAGGCCGCCTGAGCCGCTCTTGGCGCCGCCACCGGTGTCACCACCGACGTTGATGCCCGGCGGCACGGCGTACTTGGCGCCGACGACGTAGCTGAAGGAGGGCGCCGCGTCGATGAGGTTCGCGCCGAGGGTGTCCTCGTCGCCGACCTGGCCGGTGCCCGTCTGGGTGGCGACGCCGATCGGCCGATCCGGCAGCGCGGACATCGCCGTGAACCCGGTCACGCTGTAGAGGCCGTCACCCTTCTTCGGGTTGCCGATCGCGGAGGTAGGAACGGTCCAGATGATGGCGTTCCCGCGGATCTTCCCGGGCACGGAAGTGCCTGTGGGATAAGCGAAGTACTTCGCATGGCTCGTGTCGATGGAGGCCGTCTTGCCGACGTAGTACTCCTGCGCGCCGTCTGGCCCGACCTGCAGACCGACGTACCAGATCTGCCCGTCCTTGCCGGACGTGCCGTACCGACCGGCCCACCGGACCCGCCAGTTCGCGTAGAGGCCACCCTGGGTCGGACTCTGGATGAGGCTCTCGATGAGACCCGGGTCGCCGGTGCGCAGCGTGATGGTCAGGTGGCCGCTGTCGGGTTGCGTGATGCCGACGCTGCGGATGTCGAGCCCCTTCGACCCGTCGGTGTCGGGCCCCGGCAGCGACAGGTAGGCGTCCGGGTAGCCCTCGCCGACGGGGTCGGTCGCGAACCCCGCCGCCGGCATCCCGTTGCCGACGGTGCCCTTGCCGGCATACAGCGACGGGCCTGCGACCTGGCGCGCGAGCATCGTCGGGCCGGCCGCCTCGGCCGGCGTCTGGCCGCAGCCCTGGCAGATGTCGTTGTTGCGGTTGCCGGAGGTGTCGTCGACGTAGGAGATGAGCGCCTCGCCCGACAAGCCCGTCTTGACCTGCAGGAAGTCACCGAGGCTGCGGTCCGCCGAGCCACCCAGACCCCCGGTCGAGATGCCGCTGTACTTCACGTGGTGGTCGGTCACCTTCACGACGTGGTACGTCGGCTTGCTGGCCAAGGCGTTGACGCTCTGGCTCAGGTAGACGTCCCACAGCACGTGGTCAGCGGCGTCCGGTCCGTACGGGTCGCCGCTCGCTGCGGCGCCGTACCAGGCGATGTCGACGCGGCCAGGATCACCGGCCGTGATCCACGGGAAGATGACGCCGGGCTGGGACGGCGGGTTGAGCTTGCGCGGACTGGACCAGGTGCTGCCACCGTTGGTCGACGTCGCGAGCATGATCTCGCCCGGGCCGGCGTAGGCGCCGTTGCCCTTGAGCGGGTACTGGCACCAGGTGACATAGATGTTGCCCGCGGTGTCGATCGCGCCGACGACGAACGACTTCACGGTGTAACCGGCCGGCACCGTTGAGACGACGTGATCGCTCCAGTGCGTGCTGACCAGGCCCGTGTCGCCAGGCGCGAAGGCTGTCGGGTCGGCGCACACCGCAGCCGTCGCGGCCGCCGTCGTGACAGTACCAGCGGCGGCTCCTCTGCACGTGGAGAACAGCACCTTCTTCGAGTTCGAGCTGCCACGGACCTCGCTGATGGCGTGGTAGCGCGGGCTTTTCGGGTTGCTGTCCACGAACGCGTTCCCGACGATGTCGTCCTCGGCGCTGATCACCGCTGCCGGAGACTTGCAGGCGCTGGAGGTGGCGATACAGCCGCCGTAGTTGACGCCGTCGGAGCTCACGTTGACGACCGGCTGGTTGCCCGCGAGGTTCGAGGTGGACGTGTTCTGCAGGATGTTGTCGTAGAACAAGTAGGCGCGGCCGTCCGC
Source organism: Mycobacteriales bacterium (assembly GCA_046262855.1). Taxonomy (GTDB): domain Bacteria; phylum Actinomycetota; class Actinomycetes; order Mycobacteriales; family SCTD01; genus RYN-111. Next base: position 6,484 of record JBHEMB010000088.1, read on the forward strand.
TGCTCCCGGGCCGATCGGCGATGTCCCGCCGTTGTCGTCGATGGCGATCCACTGCCGATCGACACCAGCGCCCGTGACGCCGGTGCAGCTGGTCGTGAAGGTGTCGCCGCCGTCCGAGCTGGCCGACGTCGAGAAGTTGGTCAGGCCCTGGAGGTCGGCGAACAGCAGCTGGCCGTCCTTCCCGTTCAGCTGCATCTCCGAGTCGCCACCCCCGACGCAGGTCGCCGGCTTGCCGCCCGCCGACCCACCGGTCGGGTGGAAGGACGCGCCGTCGTCGTCGGACCGCTCGAGGTAGGAGATCGTGGTGCTGAAGCCGTTGGGCCAGGAGGAGTACAGCCGGCCGCGGCTCGCGGTGTGGCTGCCGTCAACCACCACGTCCGGCTCGAACCCGGGGACGAACGGGTTGACCACCGTCGGGCTCGCGAAGCGCACCTGGGCGGTGCCGGCGGCGGCGGCCGTGGTCGGACCACTGATGAGGCCGACGGAACCGAGTCCGAGGGCGATGACTGCTGCGATGAGCAGGGCCGGGCGATGGCGCACGAGATCCTCCTGGAAAGGGCAGCTCCACTCTGTCAGTTCTCCGGCGTTCTCCGGCGTGTGCACTGATGACGATCAGGTCGGTGTCAGCGGCTGCCGGCCCCGGCCACCGGCATCAGCTGGGATCTCGGGAAGCCGACACCTGCGCCCGTTCCACCAGGTCGCGCAGCCACTCGTCGACGACGACGTCCACTACCAGATGAACCCGCGGTGAGCTGCCCGCGTTGCGCACCCGATGGGGCAGGTTGACGTTGAGGTACCAGCACTCGCCGGGGGCCATCTCCACCAGCTCGCCGTCGAGATGGAACTCGACGTCGGCACTCGAGCTGACCGGCATGTGCAGGCGCACCTCGCCGTCCTCGAAGGAGAGGTTGTAGTCCGTGTGCTCACGGATGCGTGAGCCGGGGCCGAGCCTGAGGAAGCGCGCGGACAGCGCGGGGGAACCGAGGCTGTCGAGCAGCCGCGTGGCACCCGGGCAGCGAGCCAGGACCTCGGTGTCGCCGAAGTCCGTCCGGGACGGGTCCGGGTGGATCTGGGAGGCGTCGCCTCCGATCGCGCGCAGGGCGGCTCCGCTCCAGTCGCCCTCGTAGTACCGGTCGTTGAAATGGGGCACCCAGTCGTCGGGCCGTAAGCCCGCGACATCGGCCGCCAGGGCGGACACGTCGACGGCAAGTGGCAGCCGCAGCGCGCTCAGCACTGCACGGTGTCCGCGGTCCGCGCCCGCAGCGCCTCGTAACCCGCGCGCGCATGCAGCTCGACCGCGGCGCACACCTCAGCTGTCGCTTCCCTCTGCTTCTCCTGCGCGTCGGGCCGGAACGGCTGCGCGGGTTGCTTCGCGTGCCGGCCGCGCACGCCGCTCAGGTCGGGGACGTCGACGCCCAGGTGCTGCAGAGCGCACTCGAGCCCACCGTTGAGCAGCTGGGCGTGGTCCAGAACGAGCACGTGCTCGTCCAGCTCTGCCAGCGCCGCCTCGTACAAGCCTCCGAGCACGCGCGCGCAGTACTCCTCAGCGGGAAGTCCGGGGTCGACGCCGAGCAGCTCGGGCGGCAGGGCACCGGGCACCATGTGCGCGCCCCGGCGACGGAGCTGGGAGACCAGGATCTCGACGGGGTCGCGGATGAGCAGCACCCAGGGGGTCCGCGGGAACACCCGCTTGACGAGGCCGAACCGGTGCAGCGTCCATGCGTCCAGCTTGACCGCCGCCCGGCTGTGCTCGGGCAAACTCGCCTGCGCCAGCGCCCGGTAGATCGCCCCGACCCAGCGCTGTTGGGTCTCGTCGTCGACCTGCCGCCGAAGATCGGCTCGGCTGACCGCGTCGAGCGCGCGCGGCTCGGACAGCGACAGCACCTCGCCGCCGGCGGCGAGCGCCTGTGAGACGAGCGTGGAGCCGCACCGAGAGACGTGGCACACCAAACCGGTCAGGGGCAGCGCCGGCAACGCGGGGTCGAGGTCGTCGAGGGACGTCTGCTGCCGGAACAGCTGGTTGAAGGGCCGTCTGAGGAACAAGGCGATCGTGTCGTCGAAGAAGGGCTCGGTGAAGGAGGCGCCCGGCGTCATGCACCAGTCGACGACGGCGTCATCCTTCGTGACGTCGACGCGAATCGGGGTCCATCGCGACCGATCCGGTTGGCTCACTCGACCCACCTGGTGCGGGTGGCCTGTCGTCCGACCGCGAGAGCCTCCTCGACAGCTGCGCGTGACAGCGGGATGGCCTGCTGCGCCGAGAGCCGCAGCACCGCCGACACGAAGGAGTGCGGTGACTCGTGCGCGAAAAGCTGGTCCTGCACGTCCGGAGCGGACCACACGAGCTCGCGCAGCGCCGCGAGGTCACCTGGAGGCTCACGCCGCATCGTCACCCGCAGCTCGTCGCCGCCTCGCTCGACGAACCCCAGCTCGGTGTAGAGGCGGTAGGCCCGAGCGTTGGCCCGCTCCACGGTCAGTTCCACCGCCCGATTGGCCGCAACGGCCTCGGCCACGACGTGGCTCACGAGCTGACGCGCGATGCCCCGATGCTGGTACGTCGGCAGCAGGCGTACGTCGACGAGCACGTCGCTCTCGTCACGCTCGCCGACCCACAGCCTCCCCGCCTGCTGGCCGTCGACCTCCAGCACCCAGTGCCGGTCGTCCCCGAACGCCGCCGACCACTGGGCTTCTTGCGTCTCGACCTGCAGCTCGGCCAACGGCTCGTCGACGCCGGTCGTCTCCGCCACCAGACGTGCGAGAAAGGAGCGGTCCGCCGGCGTCGCGTTACGGAGGTTCAGTTGCGCGATGGGTAGATCCCCTCGAGCGCGATGATGAAGTTGACCCCCAGATACGGCTGCACGATGGAGAACGGCTGAGCCCCACCCGTGGCGGCACTGCGGCCCATGGCGACGTTGGCCGACGAGGCAGCCGCGTAGTTGCCGCCGTGGGCCGGGACCGCCCCGGTCGGGACGTTCGTCGTCTGCCTTCCCGAAAACCCGGGCAGGCCGTGGTCGTGGACGGGGAGCTCGTTGATCGACAGCGTGTGCGTCTCGGTCCCTCCGGCCTCGCCCAGGCTGTGGCTCGACAGGCCGGGCCCTTGGCCCGGGTGCAGGGGCACGCGCCCACGCAGGTCAGGCAGGGCGAACGTCGTCTGGCCGTTGCCGCCGTACGTGGTGCCAAGGAGCGAGAACAACGCGGTGTTCTGCGCGATCGGCAGCAGCTGGCCGTTGCACAGTGCCCAGCCGCGCGGAGCGAAGTTACCGCCGAACATGATGATCTCGCCGATGAAAGGCTCAGACATGACCTAGCTCCTTACCGGCTGACCGACCCCACGACGGACGCCACTGGTTCACAACCGCTTCGTAGTCGAGTCCCTGGCCGACCGGGCCCAGGAACAGCGCCATCCGGCCCAGCGTCGGGTGCCGGACGGTGTACACGGCCGAGGCCAGGCGGCTGCTCGACCGTCCACGGAAGAGCAAGGAGAACGAGTCCCCCGACCCGGGCCGCCGTGACCTGACCGGCCGTGCGACCGCTTCGACGAGGTGAACCCGTCGCGACACCACGCCCGTGTCGATCAAGAACGCGGAGTTCACGCAGCTCTGGAAGGCAACCAGGTCCGGGAGCCGTGCGGGCGACGCCAACAGCTGCGGCACGTGTGAGCGCACAGCACTCGCTGGCGCCGAGAGCAGCTCCGCCGCAGGCACGGTCAGGACCAGCGCCCCCACGGTGCCCGTCCGCACGAAGTCCCGACGGGACATCTCCACCATGACCCGGCCCTACTCGTACGTCGCCGTGAAGCCGACGTTGTAGAGGGGCGGGCCGGAGGAGTGGGCGACCTGCACGCTGATCGTGTCGCCGGCAAGGAACGCCTCCGTGTGCACCGCATCCGTGCATGTCGTCAGGTTCGCCGGGACAGTGCAGGTGACCGACGTCGGGACGCCGTTGCGGTAGACGGTGAGCGTCTGCGAGACGCTCGCGGCCTCGGACTTGCCGTGGAACTCGCCCAGGGTCGCGGCGTAGGGCAGCCACGTTGATGCAGCCGCCTCGTCCGACTCGACGTTCGGCGAACCGCCCAGCCCGAAGTAGCCGATCGTCTCGCTGGCGTCGACGAACTTCACGGAGCCGGCCAGGACGTCGGAACCGCCTCCCGCTCCTGGTGGGCCGGAGGGTCCAGCCGGACCCGAGGGACCAGGCTCTCCGGACGGCCCGGGTGGGCCCGATGCCCCCGCCGCGCCTGGAGAGCCCGCGGCGCCCGGAGATCCTTGAGCACCAGGCGATCCGGGCGCGCCCGGCGCGCCCGCGGCACCTGGCGAACCAGCAGCACCAGGCGAACCCGTGGCACCTGGGACTCCCTGCCTGTTCCACTGGATCGCAAGGTCCTTGCCGCAGGTCTCGCCCTTCTCGGCATCGATGACCCGCAAGGCGCCATTGGCCTTGCTGTAGCAGCCGTAGATCGTCCCGTCGCTGCTCGGGATGGCCGCCATCGCGATCGGCGTGACGATCAGCGCCACCGTCGCCGCCCCGGCGAAGAACGGGACCGCACCTCTCACCAGCCGTGACCGGTTCGACAAGACACCCATGGTGTTCCCCCCAACACGCAACGGCGATCCTCCCTCTGCCGCGGGCTGCTGGCAACCCACGATCTGGAGAGCTTTGTCTTGCCGAGATGAAAGAACCTCTTCACAAGCAGCCTCTTCGGGAGCAGGCTGGGGCAGGTCAGCGCCTTTCCCGGGGAGGTAGCTCGTGACCGCCACGATTAGCCGCTTTGAGCCGACCCTCGCACCGTGCGGAAAGCAGCGCGACGGGGAGCAATGCGTGACGGAGGACCAGCAGGGGCTGGTCACCGAGGAGACCACCTTCTCCTGCGGGTGCGTCAGCACCCACGAAGAGTTCCACGACGGCAGCTACCACCGGATGACGGTGAACCACCACGGCAAGGTCCTGGTGGACGAGGAACTGCGAGGTGAGTGAGGGCCCGCATCCAGCCTCGCACGACGTCCTGCTCATCGGAGGCGGCCTCGCCGGCCTACGCGCCGCTATCGCCGTCGCCGAGACGAACCCTGCCCTCGACGTGGCAGTGGTCTCGAAGGTGTACCCGATGCGCAGCCACTCCGTGTCGGCCGAGGGCGGCGCAGCCGGAGCCATCGCCGAGGACGACTCCCTGGACACGCATGCCTACGACACGATCTCCGGCGGTGACTGGCTCGGCGACCAGGACGCCATCGAGGCGTTCATCGCCGAGGCGCCGCGCGAGTTGCTGCAGCTGGAGCACTGGGGATGCCCCTGGAGCCGGCAGCCCGATGGCCGGATCGCCGTCCGTCCCTTCGGGGGGATGAAGAACAAGCGCACCTGGTTCGCCGCCGACAGGACCGGGTTCCACATGCTGCACGCGCTGTTCCAGACCTCACTGAAGTACGACGAGGTGGCCCGGTACGACGAGTGGTTCGTCACCCGCCTGCTGGTCGACGACGGCCGGGTGCAGGGGGTCATCGCGGTCGAGCTGCTGTCCGGACGGGTCGAGGCCATCACCGCGAAGGCCGTGGTCCTCGCGACCGGCGGCTGCGGCAAGGTCTTCCCTTTCACCACCAACGCCAACATCAACACCGGCGACGGCATGGCCTTGGCCTATCGGGCGGGCGCTCCGCTCAAGGACATGGAGATGGTGCAGTACCACCCCACGGGGCTGCCGTTCACGGGGATCCTCATCACGGAAGCGGCCCGCGCCGAGGGCGGCTACCTGGTGAACAAGGACGGCTATCGGTACCTGCAGGACTACGACCTCGGGACCCCGTCGCCGACCCCCGTGCTGCGCAGCATGGAGCTGGGTCCCCGCGATCGCCTGTCCCAGGCCTTCGTGCACGAGATGGAGAAGGGCAGGACCGTCGAGTCGCCGTACGGGCAGGTGGTGCACCTGGACCTGCGGCACCTCGGGGCGAAGGTGATCGAGACGAAGCTGCCGATGGTGCGCGAGCTCTGCCTGCAGTACGAGCGGATCGACCCGGTCACGGAGCTCGTCCCGGTGCGGCCGGTCGTGCACTACATGATGGGCGGAGTCCACACGGACATCCACGGCGCAACCCCGCTGGCCGGCCTGTACGCCGCTGGTGAGACCGCCTGCGTGAGCATCAACGGCGCCAACCGCCTCGGCTCGAACTCGCTCCCCGAGTGCCTCGTGTTCGGCGCTCGCGCAGGACGCGCCGCAGCCGAGTAC